>QHOI01000069.1 GCA_003218705.1 Verrucomicrobiota bacterium
TTTCGAGTCGGCGTAATTGCCGGGGTTGATCCGGACCTTGTCCACCCATTTAGCCGCTTCCATCGCGGCGTCTGGTTTGAAATGGATATCGGCCACGATCGGCACCTCGCAGCCGCGCTCGCGCAATCCTTTGACAATATTTTCCAGATTGCGCGAGTCCTTCACCGTCGGCGCGGTAATCCGGACAATCTCGCATCCGACGTTTGCGAGCTCGATCGTTTGTTGGATCGACATCTCCGTGTCCATCGTGTCGCAAGTGATCATCGATTGGACGCGAATGGGATTGTTCCCGCCGATTCCGACATTGCCCACCCGCACCTCGCGCGAGGCCCGGCGCAAAAACGAAAATGGTGATGGGCAATACTTCACGACCACAAATCTAAAAGCGGCGCCCGACCGGCGCAATCCGCCTAAGGCGCGTCCCGATCCTTGGTCTGCGACTGCGGAGCGTACTTGTCGAGGACGCGCTTCACGAATGGCAAGTCTTGGACATCGAAAAAGCTGATGTAAGCGATCGCGCCGATGATTAAAACAGTGCAGACACCTTGCACCACTTCGAGCACGCGGATGTTCAGCGGTTTGCGCCGGACCGATTCGATCAGTCCAAACAAAATGTGTCCACCGTCGAGCACCGGGATCGGCAGCATATTCAAGATCGCGAGATTGACGTTCAAAACCACGCTCAGCCAAAGAGCCAACTGCCAGCCGCGCTCGCTCACGAAAAACAGATAATAAATTCTTCCGATCCCGATCGGCCCGCTCAGGTGTTGTAGTTTAACATCCGATTTGGGTGAAGCGACCGCGCCAAGCGTATTCAACGTGCTGGTCACGCTATTATAAATGAGTTCCATCGGACTGGGATGCGCGATCGACATTTGCCCGCTCGCATCCCATGCGATCCCAATTCGCAGCTGCATCTTTACCTTTCCTTCAGTCTGTTCGGTCGGGAGCGGTACCGGCTTTACCGGCAGCTCGAATCTTGAGCCGTTGCGCTCCACCTCCAACGTCAACGTTTCATCGGGATGCTTTTTAATGTACTCCAGCAACGCTAAGGGATTATAAATCGGGGTGTGATTGAATCCACGAATGATGTCGCGCGGACGCAATCCGGCTGCAGCTGCGGGCGAGTTCGGTTCGACCTTGTCGATGATCGCCGTTTCCGCCGGCAGGATCAGCAATTGACGAACACTTTTTCTGCGCCAACCACTCGTTTCGGCCTTGTATGGCTCTACTTGGACAGTTTCAACTTTACCGTCGCGCTCGAATTTGACCGGCACGGTCTCGCCTTCACTTCGGACAACCGCCCAGCTCACGCTGTCGTTCATTCCGAGGAAACGCGTCACTCGTCTTCCATCTACTTCCAAAATTTTGTCGCCCGGCCGCAGTCCCACTTTTTCAGCCGGCGAATCGGGCATGATGTAACCAACAACCGTTGTCATGTCCGATTCGCTCACGGGATAGCCGACAACCCAAACTGTTGCGGCGAACACGAACGCGAGCAGCAAACTGAAAAACGGACCCGCCACCGCCACGATAATTTTGTCGAGCGCTGATATCGGCGGAAGCTGCTCGCGATCCACGTCCGCTTTGCCTTCGATGATGTCCATCGGCGCGAGCTGCGGCAGGGCCACAAACCCGCCGAACGGCAACGAGCCCAGCGAATATTGCACCCCGTTTATTGTCTTTTTCCAAAGCGGTTGGCCGAACCAGACCCCGAACTTCTCGATGTAAAGACCGCGCCAGCGCGCCGCCAGAAAATGCCCGAGCTCGTGCACGACGATGAGCAAATTGAAAATGACCAGGACCTCGATGATGACGAGGATGACGCGACCGATGTGAAGAATCATTGCGCTACTGAATTATTTTTTCCCGATGGCGGCGGTCGCTTCCGCGCGCGCCCACTGATCGGCGGCCAATATCGCATCGAGATCGGGATGTGCAACGGTGCGATGTCGATCCATCACTTGCGCGACCGTTAGCCAAATTTGCGGGAAACGCAGGCGTCCGTTCAAAAACGCCGCCACCGCGACTTCATTGGCTGCGTTCATGACCGCCGGCAAGGTTCCACCCGTCTCACCCGCGCGGCGCGCAAGATTGAGCGCCGGAAAATCCTCGTAGCGTGGTGGAAAGAATTCCAATTTCGACAGCGTCGAAAAATCGAGCGGCGGTAATGTGTTCGGAACACGATCCGGCCAGGTCACCGCGTATTGAATTGGGAAACACATGTTCGAGTAGCTCATCTGCGCCAGCATCGAGCCATCGGCGAACTCGACCATTGAGTGGACGATGCTTTGCGGATGAATCACCACCTCCACCCGTTTCATTTCGACGCCGAAAAGCCAGTGTGCCTCGATCATCTCAAGCCCTTTGTTGAACAGGGTCGCCGAATCGATCGTGATCTTCGGGCCCATGTTCCAGGTCGGATGCTTGAGCGCTTCCTCGACCGTAACATCGCCA
This sequence comes from Verrucomicrobiota bacterium, assembly GCA_003218705.1. Lineage (GTDB taxonomy): Bacteria > Verrucomicrobiota > Verrucomicrobiia > Chthoniobacterales > UBA10450 > AV40. Next base: position 2,458 of record QHOI01000069.1, read on the forward strand.
AGTCGATTCGCGGGCGTCTCCCGAAACGGTCCACCGGAGGCGGTCAAAATAATCCGGCGAACTTCCGATGCGCGCCCATCCAGGCACTGGAAGATCGCGTTGTGCTCTGAATCGACCGGCAGAATTTTCACGCCGCGTTTTCGAGCCGCCGCCGTGACCACTTCGCCAGCCATCACCAGAATCTCTTTACTCGCCACCGCCAGATCTTTGCCCGATTCAATTGCGTCCAGCGCTGGATGCAATCCCGCCGTACCGACGATGGCGATGAGAACCATGTCCACATCCTCCAGTCGCGCGATTTCGCGCAAACCATTTTGACCAGCGAAAATCTTCGGCTCGTACTTCAGCCTCGTTCGCAAGAGGTCGATCTTGCGTTCGTCCACCAGGCAGATTGCTTTCGGACGCGTTATGTTCGCCGCCGCCGCCAGTTTTTCGGCGTTACTGTTCGCGGCCAGGCCGACGATCTCCATCCGCTCCGGAATGTCGTGCGCCACTTTGAGCGTGCTGTCGCCGATCGATCCGGTCGCACCCAAGACCACGACGCGTTTACGTTTCATTTTTTTGACAGAATGAACAGAATCTACAGAATGACTTTCGACTTGGAAGCAGCAGAGTTCGTCTTTGGTAAACGAAACTTTTTCTTAAATTCCAGCCGATCTGAGCCAAAGTTTAGCAGCAAACCTTCGTTCAGCCCAGTTGCGGTGAGGTAATTTACCAGCTGAAGTTCATGAGGTTTTGCCAAAGCCTGAATCGCTTTGACTTCAACGATCACTGAATCGTTGACCAATAGATCGGCCGCGAACGCGCCGACAATCTGCCCATCGTACTTCACACTGATTGGCTTTTGCGCTTCGGACCTGAGTCCACCCTTCCGCAATTCCCAGATCAACGCATTTTGATAAACCGATTCAAGAAATCCTGGTCCGAGAGTCGAGTGTATTTTCATTGCGAGACCAATGATTTGGCCACACAAATCATAGGTTTCCGGTACCTCTTCGATTCTGTTCATTTTATTCATTCTGTCAGATTGGGATTACGAGACCCGAATGACGAGACGCAGATAGAAAAACAAAAGCGGCGCAGTGAAGAGGAGGCTGTCGATTAAATCGAGCGCGCCACCGATTCCGGGCAAAAAGTTCCCCGAATCTTTCACGCCTGTGCTGCGTTTGATGATCGACTCGGCCAAATCCCCGATTACTGCGGCAAAACCCAATAACAGCCCGAGAATTGTCGCGTTTGTCCAACTCAACATCGCCAAGTGTCCCGGCATTAATTTGAACAGCGCGAGGCTGCAAAAAAGCGCGAACCCCAGAGCGCCGAAAAATCCTTCCCATGTCTTCTTCGCGCTGATTTGCGGAACCATCAGATGCCGGCCGATCGCGCTCCCGGTAAGATAAGCGCCCATATCGCTGAACTTCGTCACCGCGATCAAATAGAGGCAATAAAACTGTCCGGTCACAATTCCAGTGCCCGACCGCGGCGTCAGATAAAGAATTTTGGTGGTGAAATTGAAAAGCCAAAGCACGTAAAGCAACCCGAGCAACGTGTAAGCCATCGTTTGCAGCGGCTCATCGTGTCGCAAACGCGCGAACATTTGCCGCGCGAACATCGTCAGTAGAAAAAAGAACAACAGCGCCACTTCGAAGTCGTAGGAACCGGCCGGGCCGATGGTGGAGAAATAATGAAAACTTCCGGCCAGCATGATTGCACCGCAGATCAATCCGGTGATTTTGAAATTCGGCAGATGCGCGTGGTCGAGCATCCGGTAAAATTCCAGGAGCGCGACTAGCCCGAACGCGCTGATCAACAACCAAAAGAAAATTTCGTAGCCGGAAAACGCAATCGCGAGCGCAATCGACCAAAGCACGACCGTGCTGAGGAACCGCGGAATGAAAACGGACCGCGGGGTGGCGGTTTCGGCCCCAGCCTTTTCAAGTGTCGCGGGCATGAAACTCCAATCTTCCTGAGGAGACAGAAATTTGTCCACAGATTACACAGATTTCCGCAGATTAAATTGAGAAACTGTCTCTGATAATCTGTGTGAATCTGCGAAATCTGCGGATACAATTACTCCGTGCAGAAAACGATGCCGGCCGTGGTAAAGGCGAAAGCCGAGCCCGGATTGTGGCTCGAGCAGGTTCCCGTTCCTGAAGTTGTGGGCGACGACATCCTGATTCGGGTTCTCAAGACCTCCATCTGCGGGACGGACGTACATATATATAACTGGGACGCCTGGGCGCAGAAAACGATCCCCGTGCCGATGACCATCGGCCATGAGTTTGTCGGAGTGGTGGATCGGGTCGGCGATCATGTGAGAGGTTTTGCTAAAGGCGATCTCGTCGTCGGCGAAGGTCACATTACCTGCGGCCATTGTCGCAATTGCCTCGCCGGCCGGCGTCATCTTTGCCCAAACACTCAAGGCGTCGGCGTAAATCGCAATGGCGCCTGGGCCGAGTTCGTGGCCATCCCGCAATCGAATTGTTGGCACGCTGATCCCTCCATTCCGCTCGATGTCCTTTCCTGTTTCGATCCGTTAGGAAACGCTGTTCACACTGCGCTTTCGTTCGATCTGGTTGGCGAAGACGTGCTCATCACCGGCGCCGGCCCGATCGGTTGCATGGCGATCCCGATTTGCAAACACGCCGGCGCGCGTCACGTCGTCATCACCGACGTGAATTCATATCGACTCGATCTCGCGCGCAAAATGGGGGTCGATCTTGCGCTCGATGTCCGCACCGAAAAGCTCACCGATGCGATGAAGAAGCTGGACATGAAAGAAGGGTTCGATGTCGCGCTCGAAATGTCCGGTAACCCGAAAGCGTTCGAGGATATTTTGCCGAACATGTTTCACGGCGGCAAAATCGCGTTGCTCGGCATCATGCCGGGAAGCGCCGCGATCGATTGGAACCTCGTCGTCTTCAACCAGCTCACCATTAAAGGAATCTACGGCCGCGAGATGTACGAAACCTGGTACAAAATGACCGCCCTCATCCAGAGCGGCGTCGATATCTCACCGGTCATCACGCACCACTTCCCCTACACCCAGTTCAAGGAAGCGGTCGAGCTGATGAAATCCGGCAACTCCGGCAAAATCGTCCTCGACTGGAGCGAACGCTGATTTCCCTTACTGCAACGCAGCGGCTTCCTCGTTCCGGCTTTGAAGCTCAAGCACCATTCGTTTGATGTGCTTGTAGTCGGTGTGCGATTGGAGGAATTGCAGACTTTGTTGTGGATCGCCCCAGTGCAGAATTTGGATCGGTTCCTGGCGCGCGCCCCAGGTGTTCATGTCGCGCCGGTTCGACATGTAAAGATCGATCGTGTTCCGGCCGCTCAACGCCCAACCGTAATCTTCGATGCGATACGTTTGCCCGGTCGACAGCAATCGGAACGTCGTGCCCATTGGCCAGCGCCCCCAATCGGCTGCGGCGCTCCCGATTTTCGTTGGCTTACTTGCCGCGACTGCGCGCTTCGCGCCGCGCACCGGCGTCGTTTTCGTTACTCGCGTCGTCGTCGTCACGCGCGTCGCCTTCTTTTCCTGCATCGAGAACGGCTGCAATTTCGTGTCCGTATTTGAAATGTTGATTACATCGACTTCGTCGCTGTCGGAGATCGTGCCGGCGCGCCTCACATTTTCGGCGCGATGGATCGCGGGCCCGGCTGCGTGGAGTTCGCCACCGAGCGCGTTGCGGGCTCCGTACTGAGTGTGATCGGCTTCGGTATGGGTGTAGGCCGTAGTGCGGACATTCTGGAAATCCTTTTTCGCTAGGGGCGGTTCGTAGGCCGGAAGCCCGCGAGTAGTCGAGGTTGTCTCGCAAGCGCTGAGGAGAATGATTGCGATGAAAGCCGCGAGAACGGCCAGGGCGAGGCTACGTAGTTCAGCGTGGGTCAAGGCGGTCGGTGAAGTTATTAACACTTATTCACAACCGCGCAAGGGCCATTTTTTCGCCGGACAAACTCCGGCCGACCCGCTTCAATCCAAATCCCAATGGCGACGCTAAAGTGGCTCAACCGGACGGAGCGCGCTGTTGCGGCACTTCTTTCCGCAACGGTGCTCTTCCTTCTCATCGTAGCGGCTTCGCACGCCGGTGCGCTGTGGCGTGATGAGTGCAATTCCATTCAGCTCGCTCGCATGTCGAACCTGGCCGAGGTGCGGGAAAATTATCCATTCGAATCGTTCCCGGTCCTCTTCCCCATTATTTTGCGTGGGTTCACTGATTTGTTCGGCACAAGCGATACTGCATTGCGGACGTTCGGCTGCGTCGTCGGCGTCACTCTGCTGGTCGTGGCGTGGTGGAACGCACGCGTATTCCAAACTGTTCCGCTGTTGTTTCCGCCACTCATTGGTCTGAACACGATATTTCTGGTCTGGGGAATCACGGTTCGCGGTTACGGACTTGGAACAGCGTTGATTGCCCTCGGTCTCGGCCTTGCCGTTAACGCGCTGCTTCGGCCGGGCATCAAATCATTCATCGCGCTGGCGATTGGATGGCTCGCCGCGGTCCAGGTGCTCTACTTCAACCTGATGCTTGTGGCTGCCTTCGCCGCCGGAACGATTGCCGCATTTCTCTGGCGTCGACAGCCAAAATACGCCCTCGTCGTTGCTATAATTGCCGCGGTCTGTGCGACATCGTATGCACCGTACTTCCGGATGTACGCCGGCATCGACTGGAATGTTGTCGTGAAGCTGCCGGTGACCTTGGCATCTGTCTGGGAACGACTCACTGTCGCCTGCGGCGAACCGACGCGCTGGTCATTGGTTCTTTACCTATTTCTGTTTGCGGCCGCACTGCTTGGCGCGCTGGCAGGTTTGATTTGGTTGGCCAAAGCGCAGACAACAGACGGAGCCGAACTGTGCTTAGCGATAATTTCCTGCGTGCTCGCGCCGATCGGCTTTTATTTCTTTCTCCATCAGCTCAGCTACGCGCCAAAAGTTTGGTACTTCCTGGCGCTGTTCGCCGTCGTGGCCGCTGCAATGGAGCTCATCGCGTCGGTCCTCTCTCGTATCGTTTGGGTGCGTTTTCTCCGGCTCGTCATCGTCGTCGGGATATTGGTTGTCTTTCCGTTCGCGGGTTGGCGACAACTTCATCGACCACACACGAACATCGACACTGTTGCGCAAAAATTGCGGCAAGAGGCAAAACCAAACGATTTGATCGTGGTCAATCCTTGGAGCGTCGGCGTCTCGTTTAATTGGTATTACCATGGCAAGACTCCATGGGTAACCGTGCCGGAAATAGCCGAACATCGGAGTCATCGGTATGACATGTATAAGGCAAAAATGATGGAGCCTTTTCCACTGGACGATTTGGAAGAGGCGATCCGCGCCACACTCAGATTAGGGAACCGCGTCTGGTTAGCTGGCAATGTGGATATTTTGCCGCCCGGCAAATCGCCTTTGAGTCCCCTGGCCGCGCCTGATCCGGAGTTTGGCTGGCGGCAAAGCGTTTATCGGACAGCATGGTCGCAGCAGCTGGGTCGTTTTCTGCGGGAACACGTGTCGCAACTCAGTGTTGTCCTGCGGCCGACGCTGAACGTACATGGCGAGGAAAATCTGCTGATTTTGGTTGCCGAGGGTTGGCACGATTGATGGCCGATCACAATCCGGATTCTGTTTTTGGCGCGCGATTCAAATCCGGGTAATTTGTCGGCCCGTAGCTCCGCAACGGCGGATCCACGGTTCATTATGCTCGCCGAATTTGAAAAGCAGCTCTCGCAAACGCTCGAGGAAATAAAGTCGCAGGGACTTTACAAAACCGAGCGGATCATCACCACGCCGCAAGATGCGCACATCGCAGTCGCCGGCGGCAAACGCGTCCTCAATATGTGCGCGAACAATTACCTCGGCCTGGCCGATCATCCCGAGCTGATCAAGGCGGCCAAGGAAGCGCTCGATTCGCACGGGCTCGGCATGGCCAGCGTCCGTTTTATCTGCGGGACCCAGGATCTCCACAAAGAACTTGAAGCGGCGCTCACAAAATTTCTCGGGACCGAAGAGACGATCCTTTATCCGTCGTGCTTCGACGCCAATGGTGGCTTGTTCGAAACGCTGCTCACCGAAAAAGACGCCATCATCAGCGACGAATTGAATCACGCGTCGATCATCGACGGCATCCGGCTCTGTAAAGCGCAGCGGTTTCGTTACAAGCACAACGATATGGCCGATCTCGAAGCAAAGTTGAAGGAAGCGAGCGGCGCGCGCTTCCGCTTGATCGCGACCGACGGCTGCTTCTCGATGGATGGAACAATCGCCGATTTAAAATTGATCGTTGATCTCGCCGAAAAATACGATGCGCTGACCATGATTGACGACGCGCATGCGACCGGGTTCCTCGGCAAGACCGGCCGTGGCACGCACGAA
>QHOI01000204.1 GCA_003218705.1 Verrucomicrobiota bacterium
CGCCTTAATTGCGGCGCGAAAGCCGTTCTCATTGAACTCGGTGTTCGGAACATTGAAGCCGTTGATAAGCACCGACGGCGCGGTCTTCACGCCGAGTGCTAGTCCGTAGGCCCCGTCCGCGTCAATCCGCTCGCGACATTCAGTACCGTCCAAGTCCTTTTGGAACTGATCCAGGTCCAATCCTAGGTTCTTAGCCTGGTCCATGAGGATTGTGCGCGGTGCAGGAGCGCTCGCCCACATCCATTGCGTCTTGTAAAGAGCTTCGGCCATTTGCCAAAACTTGCCCTGGTTTGCTGCTGCCTCGGCAGCGCACGCCGCGAGCACGGCGTGCTCGTGCGTGTTTAACGGGAAATGGCGCAGCACCATTCGCACTTTGTCGCCGAACTCAGTCTTCAAGCTCTTGACGATCGGTTCGTAGCGCGCGCACTGCGGACACTGCAAGTCGCTAAAGAACTCAATGGTCACCGGCGCCTTAGCCGGGCCTAACACGTTGGCGGGCCGAGTCGCATCGGACGGTGCCCCGGCTAACTGCATCGTACTAAGAAGAAGAGCCATTGGTGTGACGGACAGTTTTGCCGAGGGAAAATTCTTCATTGCCGCCACGTTATCACACTCTTGCCCGTGCCTCAGTTGCACGCGCGAGAATCCAGCACCAATCGGAGAGACGGTTGAGATAACGAAGAATCTCGGGGTTCGGATCCTTCAAAGTCGCGACCTGCCTTTCCGCCCGTCGGCAGGACGTTCGCGCAAAATCGAGAGCCGCGGAAACGCCATTGGCGCCGGGGATGACCCAATCCTTTGGGTAGAGCGATTTATCCTTTTCAAGATCGACAATCACTGCGGTAACCCGATCGACCATTTTAGCGTCAGTTATGTGGAAGCCATCCTTAGAATATCGTTCTCGATCTTCCGGCAAGGTAGCGAGTTCTCCCATGATGTTGATCAGATCTTTTTGGATGGTGAAAATCTGCTCAGCCACAAATTTGTCATCGGAAATGGCGCGGGCGAGTCCGAGCGCGGCGGTCAATTCATCCACCGAACCGTAAGCTTCAACGCGCGAATCGTTCTTTTGCACTCGCCGGCCGTACATGAGCGACGTTTCGCCTGTATCGCCGGTCTTGGTCACGATCGACATCAAACGAATTGTAGGGCGTTTCTGGCTGCCACGCCATAGCCGCCAGAAGGCGGGGTGAAACGCCAATCCGTTAGTTACCTGTTCGAGATGTCGATCTTAGCCGATCGCCGGTTGCAGTTCGGCTTCGTCCATGGCCGGTGCGCCGATTGGCTCGCCTTTTTCCACGAGTCTGACCTCGCGATGCGCCGGGAATCCCGTGCCCGCCGGAATCAGGTGACCCATGATGACATTCTCTTTGAAACCGCGCAGGCGATCGACCTTGCCGAGTGTTGCGGCTTCGGTCAGCACGCGCGTCGTGTCTTGGAACGATGCCGCCGAGATAAAGCTGTCGGTTTCAAGCGATGCCTTGGTGATGCCAAGCAACACAGGCACGGCTTCCGCTGGTTTGCCGCCCTTATCGACGACCTGTTTGTTCTCGTTCTCGAAGTCGAGCTTATCGACCTGATCGCCCCAAAGCAGCGAGGTGTCACCTGGATCGGTGATTTTAACTTTACGCAACATCTGACGGACGATGATCTCGATATGTTTGTCGTTAATCTCAACGCCTTGGAGCCGGTAAACTTCCTGCACTTCATTGACGAGGTGTTCCTGTAATTCCTGCGGACCACAGACCTCGAGAATTTCGTGCGGCACAATCGGACCTTCGGTCAATTGCTGGCCTTTCTTCACGAAATCGCCCTTGAAGGCAATGATGTGTTTGGTGAGCGAAATCAGGTGCTCCTCTTCTGCGCCCGTCTCAGGGTCCTTCAAAATAAGTCGACGCTTGCCGCGAACGGTCCCGCCCATTTCGACAACGCCGTCGATCTTTGCAATCTCGGCCGCGTCTTTTGGACGGCGCGCTTCGAACAATTCGGCAACGCGTGGCAGACCGCCGGTGATGTCTTTCGTCTTGGCGACTTTTCGCGGCGTCTTTGCCAACAATGCGCCCGCGCGAATTTTTTGGTCCTCTTCGACAATCACGTGCGCGCCCGCTGGAATCGAGTAGCTGGCCAGCACTTCCTTTTTGTCGCCGACGATGACGATTTGCGGATGCAAATCTTCCTTGTGTTCGATAATCACGGTGCCCATCAAGCCGGTTGCTTCATCGACATCGCGCTTGATCGTGACCCCAGCGATCATGTCGCGGAATTCAATCTTGCCGCTCCTGTCGGTCAGAATCGGGACGTTGTAAGGATCCCATTGAACGAACGTCTCGCCTTTTTTCACATTCGCGCCGTCGTCCTTCGAAATCATTGAACCGATAACGACGTTGTAGCGCTCGAGCTCACGACCTTCCGCGTTGTGCACGCTGATCGAGCCATTCTTGCTCAACACGATCCAGCTGCCATCGAGCGCTTGCACTGTGCGCAAATCGTTGAAGCGCACCGCGCCGTCATTCTTCGCTTTAATGATCGGCTGTTTGAAAGTCTGGCTCGCCGTTCCGCCGATGTGGAATGTTCGCATCGTCAGCTGCGTTCCTGGTTCGCCGATCGATTGAGCGGCAATAATTCCAACCGCTTCGCCCATTTTCACGTACTGGCCGGTGGCCAGATTCCGTCCGTAACACATTCCGCAAACGCCGCGACCGCATTCGCACGTCAACACCGAGCGGATCTTCAAGCTCTCTACACCGATGCGCTGCAAATCTGCCGCGATTTTCTCGTCGATGAGTTGGTTGGCTTTGACGATCTTCTTCTTCTTGTCCACTGGGTCCGCGATTGTTTCGCAGCTAACGCGGCCGATGATTCGCTGGGCAAGATCGACAACTTCCTCGTCGCCCTCGTAAATCGAGCGGACGACGATTCCGTTTACGGTGCCGCAATCTTCTATATTGATAATAACGTCTTGTGCCGCGTCGACCAATTTACGGGTGAGATAACCGGAGTCCGCAGTTTTGAGCGCGGTGTCGGCCAGACCTTTGCGCGCGCCGTGGGTCGAGATGAAATACTCGAGCACGCTCAAACCTTCGCGGAAGTTGGAAGTGATCGGTCGCTCGATAATTTCTCCGCTCGGTTTCGCCATCAAGCCGCGCATGCCAGCGAGCTGACGCACCTGTTGGCGATTGCCGCGCGCCCCGGAGTCAACCATCAAATAAACTGGATTCAATTCTTTGCGGCCGTCGTTGTGTTCCAATGTACGGAACATGACGTTCGAAATCTCGTCGCCGGCGTGCGTCCAGATATCGATGATCTTGTTGTAACGCTCGCCGTCCGTGATGATGCCTTTTCGATATTGCTGCTCGACCTGGCGAATCTGTTTATAAGCGTTTTCGAGCTCGGTCTCTTTTTCCTTCGGAATGATCATGTCCGAAATTCCAATCGAGATTCCGGCCCGTGTCGCCTCGGTGAAGCCAAGCTCTTTCAGCTTATCGAGTGTCGCGACCGTTGCCGCTGGTCCTGCGACCTGATAGCAGCGCCAGATAATGTCGCTGAGTTGCTTTTTGCCGGCGGCCTTGTTGAAAAACCCGAGTTCCTTTGGCCAAATCTGATTGAAAATGACGCGACCGGCCGTCGTTTCGATCGTCTTCGCTTCCGCGGTGCCGAAAATAGTTTGTCGTCCGCGATCCGGATTCTGAAAACGAATTCGATCGTGTGTTTTGACCGAGCCTTCGGCCATGGCGAATTCCACTTCGACTGGCTCGGCGAAGAGCGGCAGATGGCCGTCCTTTTTCACCGCTCCGCGCGGATTCTGCGTCATGTAATAGCAACCGAGCGTGATGTCTTGCGACGGCGTCGTGATCGGTTTGCCGCTGGACGGCGAGAAAATGTTATTCGGAGCGAGCATCAGCATGCGCGCTTCCAATTGCGCCTCGACAGAGAGCGGCACGTGCACAGCCATTTGATCGCCATCGAAGTCCGCATTGTAAGCGGTGCAGACGAGCGGGTGAATCCGGATCGCTTCGCCTTCGATCAATTGTGGCTCGAAGGCCTGGATCGACAATCGATGCAGCGTCGGCGCGCGGTTGAGCAACACCGGATGTCCGCGGGTGACTTCATCAAGTATGTCCCAGACTTCCGGTGTCTGGCGCTCGATCATTTTCTTCGCGCTACGCACGGTGTGGACGTAGCCGAGGTCTTTCAGTCGCCGAATGATGAACGGCTCGAACAAAACGAGCGCCATTTTCTTGGGCAAACCGCACTGGTGCAGTTTGAGTTCGGGCCCGATAACAATCACTGATCGGCCCGAATAATCGACGCGCTTGCCGAGCAAATTCTGGCGGAAACGTCCGCCTTTGCCC
>QHOI01000205.1 GCA_003218705.1 Verrucomicrobiota bacterium
GAAGCGTGGATATTTCACGTTCGAAAACATTCCGTGGAGCGCGTGACCGAACTCGTGAAACGCAGTCCGGACTTCGTCGTGAGTGAGCAAAGTCGGCTCGCCCGGCGGCGGTTTCGGGATGTTGAGATGATTCGCGACCACCGGTTTGGTTGCGAACAAACCGCTTTGCTGAACATAAGCGTTCATCCAAGCGCCGCCGCGCTTTGACGGTCGCGCATAATAATCGCCGAGAAACAAGGCGAGCGGTTGGCCATCGCGATCGTAGACTTCAAACACGCGGACGTCGGGCTGATAGACCGGCAAATCGTGACGTTCTTTGAAGGTGAGTCCGTAAAGTTTTCCGGCGGCAAAGAAAACGCCGTCGAGAATGACGTGGTTCAATTCGTAATAAGGGCGCAGCTCCGATTCGTCGAAAGCGTAGCGCGCCTTGCGAACTTTTTCGGAATAGAAATCCCAATCCCAGGCCGCGACCTGGACCCGGCCGTTTTCTTGATCGACAATCTTCAGCATGTCGGCGGCTTCGCGCTTGGCGTTGGCGACCGCCGGCGGCGCGAGATCGCCCAGAAGTTTGTTCACGGTCGGAACGTCGTGCGCGGTCTGGTCTTCGAGTTGGTAAGCGGCCCAATTCGTGTAGCCGAGCAACTTCGCCTTTTCCGCGCGCAGCTGCGAAGTGCGCAGAACAACTCGCCTGGTATCGAACTCGCCGCCTTTGCTGTTGCGCGCAAGCGACGTCCGCATGATTCGCTCACGCAATTGTCGATTTTGCAACGACCCGAGCAACGGTTGTCCGGTCGTGTTCTGCAATTGAATCACGAACTTGCCTTCCTTGTGCTCCGCCTTCGCGGCCGCGGTCACGCTCGCCATCTGATTGTCGGACAGACCGGCGAGATCTTCTTTGCGATCGACGACGATTGAAGACGCGTTTTTCTCTTTCAGAACATTTTGTTCGAACTGGGTCTGCAACGTCGCCAGCTCGACATTGATTTTCTTCAGTTTTTCCTTGTCGGGATCGGAAAGTTTCGCGCCGGCCCGGACGAAATCCTTGTAATAACGCTCGAGGAGGTAGGCGGACTCGGGATCGAGGCCGAGTTTGTCGCGATTGTCGTAAAGCTGCTGGATGCGCGCGAACAATTTGCCGTTGAGATGGATGGCGTCGCGGTGGGCCGACAACTTTGGCGCCATTTCTTTGTCGATTTTTTGCAACGCGGGATTGGTGTTGCAGGCGTTGAGGTTGGAGAACGTGCGCTCGGCGC
>QHOI01000070.1 GCA_003218705.1 Verrucomicrobiota bacterium
TGTCGGTGTCGAGCAGAAACAAATCGATTCGGCCGACTGGCAGTTGCCAGACTTTGGCAAACACTTCGCGGTCCAAAATTCGGACTGAAATAAGAAGCCCTGCGCCATCGCGCTGGACCTCGCGGATCGGCAAATGGTGAAAATTTTGATTGAGACTGACCGCGTGTTGCGCTCCGTCCTTGTCGATTTCCTGCCGAAAATAGCCGTGCCGATAAAGCAGGCCGACGGCGACGAAGTTTAGATCGAGATCGCTCGCTGATTTGCAATGGTCGCCGGCGAGAATGCCAAGGCCGCCGGAATAATTGGGGATCGCTTCGTGAAATCCGAACTCGGCCGAGAAATACGCCACCGGTCTTTTGATCGCAGCGCCGGCTCCGGTTTTCCCGTAAGTGTCCTGGCGGGCGAGATAATTTCGGAAAGCATCGTGGACCTCCTTCAGTTCGCGAAGAAAACTTTTGTCCTGAGCGAGTTCTTCCAGTCGCGCCTGTCGCGAGAGCTGAAGCATGCGCACCGGATTATGATTGGTCCGGTTCCATAGATCGGGATCGAGATGGCGGAAAAGCCGGCGGGCCGATGGTTCCCAAGTCCACCACAGATTGAAAGTCATTTCCCGAAGCGGCTCCAGCACCGCGGGAAGGGTGGGAATTACGTTATAAATCTGAAAAGTCGGCATAAGCGGCGGCGAAATGGCAAATTGTCGAAAAATCCTCGAGCGGCAAGTTTCTCAATGTCCAAGCTGCATAACTCGCGCCAAATTTCCTTTTAGAGCGGTCGTCAAAACGAGGTTCTCTTCGGCGCGACCACCAGGCCAATCGCAAAACCGGTTACCAAACCGCATAAATGCGCTGACGTGCTGACTTGCGGTGTCGAAATATCGAACACGATTTGGATGGCGATGATGAGCAGAATGTTGAGAAGTCGTTGCCTCGCCTGCCAAACGTGGCGGTGGCGAACAAGAAATCCGGCCCAGGCCCCGACAATTCCCATCACGCAACCAGACGCGCCAACAAGCTCAGCTGGGCGGACAATTTTTATGATCGTCAACAATACAACGCCAGCCGTTGATCCGACTCCGGCGATCAGGTAGCACATTGCGAATCGGATCGTGCCGATGGTCCGTTCCAGAGGCGGACCGAGCACATAGAGAGCGAAAAGATTAAAAACGAGATGAAGCAGGTTGTAGTGGAGAAAAAGCGCGGTAAAGAGTCGCCAAAATTCGCCTTTACTGATAACGGCATAAAAGTCCAGCGCGCCGAGTCGATGCAAGATAACCGGATTGATCAGTGCGCCTCGCCACAGTTCGATACAAAAAGCTCCGACATTAAGCAGAATGAAAGCAATTACGGCCGGAGCATTTCGTAATCGACGTTCTCGATCCTGCGGCGTGCTCTGCCCTTGAATCGGGTCGCCGGCGCGTCCGCGTGATTCCAAGTTTTGAAAAAGTTGAAGCTGATCCCGAACCTGGGCAGTCGGATGCAGGAATTGCAGCAGGGCAGTTAATCGTCTGGCCGACTCGTAGCGGCCATGCGCGGCCAGTTGCGATGCTTTTCGCAAGCCGACGGCTGGGAGTAACAGAAGCGCGAACCAGGCTCCACCGCCCACATACCCGGCGTATTCACGAAAGAACAGCCAGGCGACGCCGGTGATGGCCAGAACAATTGCCGCCGCGATTCGCCAGCCGCGAAAAATTCCTTCCGGACGCCAGGCTCGCGCCAGGACCAGCAGAGGCGAAATCACCGCGATAAACAAAAAGATGTGATTTAAATCCAATGTGCCGATTTAGCCGCCGTAGCCGTTGAAAGTTGAATGTTGAGCGTTGAGCGTTGAACTTGATTGGCAGCAAACGTCCAACGTCCAACGCTCAACGTCCAACGCTCAATTCAGAATATGCGAATCACCCTTACCGATTATCTAGACGTTGTCTCTTCCTGGTGTTTCTGGTCGGAACCAACCTGGTCGGAGTTGAAAAAACGTTACCAGGGTCGTGTTGAGTTTCAGTGGAAAATCGCGCTGATGGATCCGACCGGCTTGCCGACTTCGCGTGAGCAGGAGCAGTGGTTTTATCGCCGCAGCGGAATGATGATGCGTTCCCCGTTTATGCTGCGGACCGATTGGTACGACCCGACTTTAAAGGAGTGGCTGGCTCCAAACGCGGTGGCTGAGGCCGCGAAGGAGTTCGGCATTACGGATGACCGCGTTCGGCATACGCTTGCCGGCGCAGCCTTGCGAGAAGGAAAAAAAGTGAGCGATTGGGACGTCGCGGCCGAAATCGGCGCGGCTGCAGGCAACCTGGAAAAAAAGAAATTGCTCGAGACGGCGCGATCCTCCGCGGTGGAAAAGCGGATTCGTGCAAGCACCGCGGAATTCCACGCGCTGCAAATCACGCAGCGACCTTCTTTCGTTATCGACACCGAAATCGGAGATCGCGTGATTTTTTCCGGGGTGGTGAAACTCGAACCGCTGGCGGCGACGCTCGACAGCATGTTGGACGACGCGACCGCTTATGCGGCGCATAAGGCGCATTTCGGCGATCCGCCGCCAAAGTGACTTTGATTGTAGGCCCGCACCTTGCTCCTTTTAAATCGCAAAAGGGAACGAGATTCATCTTGCCAGCATCGAAATGTTGCCTACAACTTCCCCTCGGCTCGCGACTAATGAAGCGGGCACTTCGTGGCGGTCATCGCAGCCGCGGCGAAGCAGGGTGCATCGGCGTTGTGCGAAAGTGAGCGCTGATTATGCGATGAAAGAAACACCGGCGAAATGGCGCACTCCCGCTTCGCCGTCCAGGAGATCAGACTAATCTGCAACCGCAATTTCGTGTAAACGGCCGCATTCGCGCTCGCGAAGTCCGGGTCATTTTGGGAGCGAGCGGCCAACAGCTCGGCGTTCTGAAATTGTCGGAGGCCTTGCGTGAAGCACAGAGCCGCGGCCTCGACCTGGTCGAAGTGGCGCCCACTGCCAATCCGCCCGTCTGCAAAATCGTTTCGCTCGGGAAATTCCGTTACGATCTTTCCAAGCACGACAAAGATAAAAGAGCCGGCGGTGCGAAGCTGAAGGAGATCAAGTTTCGCGTCAATATCGACGAGCACGATTATCTGACCAAGGTTCGGCACGGCGAGGAATTTCTGGAGCGCGGCAATAAAGTCCGGGTCCAGCTTCAATTTCGCGGTCGCGAAATGGCGCACCAGGAATTCGGCATGCAGTTAGTTGAAAAAGTGCGTGACGATCTTTCCGGAATGTCTCAGGTGGAGATGGAACCAAAAATTACCGGACGCAATATCACCATGACTTTGACGCCGCTGCCGGCGAACCGACGGAAGCGACGTTTCCTGCCTCCTCCGAAGGAGGAAGCGGTCGCCGATTCTCAGAACGGCAGCAAATCCTGAACGGCCTCGACCTCGAAGTCGACTTTACGGTTTTTTCTTTGGCGGGGCCGCTACCGGAGTCGCATTTGCCGGAGGCGGGGCGGTTTGCGATTGGATCTTTTGCAAACGCTGTTTCCGTTCCACGGCTTCTTTGTTCTTCGGATTGATCTTCAACGCAGCATCGGTATCGGTCATCGCGTTTTGTAAGTCGCCCCGCAGTTCGTAAATGTAGCTCCGATAAAGATGGTATTTGATCTCGCCCGGATTCGTCTTGATCGCCTCCCCGTAATCGGTCAGCGCTTTATCGTAATCGTTGATCTTCATTTCGATCGCCGCACGTTGCTCGTAAGCCCGCGCATCTCGCGGATTGATTTTTATCGATTCATTCAAGTCATTCAGCGCGTCCTGGAACCTTTGATCGTTGGCGTAGGAAAATGCACGCTGTTGATAAGCAATCGCGAGATTGGCGACATACTTGCGGTCCATTTCCGCTGCTTTGCGGAAACCGTCGATGGCTTTGTTCCAATCCTGATCCTTGGCTGCTTGGGCAGCGTCCCGCGCAATCTTCGCAGCCTGAGGATTTCCCTCTTGCTGGGCGGATTTTGCCATTGAAAGTCCCAGCGTTGTTATGAGGCAGACAACAAAAAGTATTTTCATGGTTAGCGATTATTGACGCTCAGCTTGATCAAACAATTCAAAGTTGGCGAGCCACAAATCTAGGCTGAAAGCCCTCAGTCACGTCTGTTCCGGCGTCGGCGACTGTTCGTTGTCGATCTTAGGCTCGGGCTCGGTGGCTGGTTGCGTCGGCCCGGGTTCGTCTATCCGCATAATCCGCGCAGCGCAGCCGCTTTTTTCGTCGATCTCAATCAGCGCGCCATGCAACCGAACTTCACCAGCGGCCACTGGAAACGAGGCCGGCATGTTCGAAACAAAACGATTCATGATTGGTTCAATCGCTCGGCCAAGAATCGAATTCACCGGACCGCACATCCCGGCATCACACAAAAACGCAGTCCCACCGGGGAGGATTTGTTCGTCCGCGGTTTGGACATGGGTATGCGTGCCAATCACGGCCGAGACTTTCCCGTCAAGAAAGCGTCCCATTGCGATTTTCTCGCTCGTCGTTTCACCGTGAACATCAACAATGATGTTTACGGTTTCCTCCCGCATCTTGGCGACCGTTTCATCCATCGCGCGAAATGGATTCTCCAGAATCGGTTGCATGAATGTGCGACATTGCACGTCGATCACACCCACCTTTCCCTTTGCGGTCTCGAGTACGATCGATCCGCTGCCGGGCGCGCCGGGCGGATAATTCACCGGGCGCAGCAAACGCGGCTCGGTCTCGATAAATGACAAGATATCTTTCTGGTCCCAGACGTGGTCGCCCGTGGTCACGACCGAAACGCCGGCTCGCAAAAGATCGATCGTGATTTTGCCGGTGATGCCACGGCCGCCGGCGGCGTTTTCGCCATTGACCACGATAAAATCGACGCCGTGTTGTTCCTTGAGTTCCGGCAGCCGGGCGATGACGGCATTGCGTCCGGGCTCGCCCACGACGTCACCGAGGAAAAGAACCGTTAGCATTGAACAAGATCGTATTGAAGAGGTTCAAAACGTCGATGTTTCATTGCAAAAAAGCGCGGGGAAATGATGAGATTCAAATGCCGAATGCCGAATTAAAAACAAATCACGAATCACAAGGGATGACTTTTCGTCGTTTGGGCTTGGTCATTCCTTTGGCATTCGCGCGTCGCGCCGTAGCCTCGCGAAGGCGGGTCATTCGGGGTTCGTCATTTGTTGCGATCTCCGTTTCGATATTCGCAACTACTCTTCGATCTGCCGACAATCTTGGCGTGCTTGGGAGCGCACCGAAATGGAGCGTGCTCGAGCATTATCAGGAAACCATTACTCACGACGAATTCGCGCATCTGATCAACGACGTCTATTGCACACACGGATTCGCGGCCGACTTGATCAAGATCGACCATAACGCCGCGCAAATTCTTATTAACCGCGAATCGCACAACGTTTTTACTCTGCGTTTTGCGCCCGATGCGAATTCGAAGGCTCATGTTCCGCGACTTTGGCGCCCTGCTAGGTCGTTGCTGCCGGCCAAACCCGAAAAACCGCTCTCAGGATTGCGCGTCGCGCTCGATCCCGGTCATCTCGGCGGAAAATGGGCGAAGATGGAGGAGCGTTGGTTTCAAGTGGGCGACACAAAACCGGTGACGGAAGGCGATTTGACGCTGCGGGTATCGCGGATGCTCGCCTCGCGATTGCGAAAACTGGGCGCTACAGTTTTGTACGTTCGCAACAGCACCGACCCGATCACTCCAAAGCGGCCGGGCGATTTCAAAGAGCTTGCTCGAAAAATCCTTATCAAAAACGGCCTGCCTCAGCCCCGCATAGGCGGGGACGTTCTCGATCCAAACGATCCCGAAAAAGAGCAAACAATCCGATGGCAAAGCGAAATGTTGTTTTACCGCTACAGCGAGATCCGTCGCCGCGCTGTCCTCGTGAACACGAAGCTGCATCCCGATCTTGTGCTTTGCCTGCATCTCAATGCCGAAGGCTGGGGTGATCCGAGCAAGCCGACCTTAATCGACAATAATCATCTCCATCTGCTCGTGAACGGATCGTATTTGCAAGACGAGCTCGACCTCGATGACGAACGTTTTGAGATGATCCGCCGCTTGCTGAGCCGCGCTTACGACGAAGAGCTTCCAATTGCCGATACCGTGGCGACTTCAATGGCGAAAGCGACCGGCCTTCCGCCTTATCAATATCCGACCACGCTCACTACGACCAAGGTTGATTCGAGTGGATACGTTTACGCGCGCAATTTGTTGGCCACGCGGCTTTATCGCTGCCCGGTCGTTTACTGCGAGCCCTACGTCATGAACAGCAAAGACGGATTCGCGCGCATCCAAGCCGGTGATTATCAGGGCACAAAAGAAATTAACGGCGTCGCGCGCAAAAGTATCTTTCGCGAATACGCCGACAGCGTGGCTGAAGGCCTATCGGAATATTATCGCCACGCGCGCGGTCTATAATGCTTCTACCGCGGTGCGAATATCGTCCATCGCGACATCGCGGGATAACTTTGCCGAACCGATCTTCGACGTGACTACGAATCGAATCTCATCGCATTCAAACTTCTTGTCGAACTTGAGCGCGTCGAGGATTTTCTGCCGTGGAAAATTTGGCGGGAGCTTTGTCGGCACCTCGAACTTCTGCAAGAGATCGACAATCGCATTGTGCTGTTTCTCGGGAAGACCGGCTTTTTTCATCGAGACATCGCACGCGGCAACCATTCCAAGACCGACCGCCTCGCCGTGTAAAAAGGTTTTGTAATCTCCGGCGCGCTCAATGGCATGACCGATTGTGTGTCCGAAATTTAACACTGCACGTTCGCCGGTGCGATCGCGCTCGTCCTTCGCCACAATCTTCGCCTTGATCTCAATGTTGCGCCGAATCAGCGCCGCGAGCTCCGCCAAACTTGACTGCTTTAAGCAGTCAAATTTTGAACCGTCGAATCGCGTCAGTTGCTCAAACATTTCAGCATCGGCGATGACGGCGTGCTTGATGATTTCGACAGAACCCTGGCTCAGTTCGCGCCTGGGCAACGTTCTTAAGACTTCGACGTCATCGATCACGAGAATGGGTTGATGAAATGCGCCGATTAGATTCTTTCCGGTGGCGGTGTTTACCCCGGTCTTGCCGCCAATAGAGCTGTCTACCATCGCCAGGAGGGTGGTTGGAATTTGCACGTGTGGAACGCCGCGCTGAAAAATTGCGGCTACAAATCCGGACAGATCGCCGACCACCCCGCCGCCAAGTCCAATAACAAACGATTGTCGATCCAAGCCCGCGCCCAGCATTTCTTCAACCACAGCGCCGGCTTGCTCGAGCGTCTTCGAATGCTCGCCGGCCGGAACCGTGATCAGCGCCGACTCAAAACCGGCCGACGCTAAACTCTTTTGAATTTTCCCAGCAAAAAGCGGCGCGACATTCGTGTCGGATACGATCGCGCACCGCGATGGCGCTAATTTTTCCTTTATCGCGTCGCCAATGGCTTCCAACAAACCGGGGCCAATCAGAACACGATAAGAATTCCCACTGCTGCGAACTTCTGTCGAAATCACAGCGAGACGGTATTGGTTTTTGCCGGTGCGAAAAAGGAAAACCGTTGACAAAGCAGCCTTCCATCCTGTGTAAGTAGATTATGCCTGACGAGCCGCCTCCGCCGCCCCCCTCTGACTCGCCAAAATCGACCGGGCTCCCTTCCAACATTGCCGCCGCACTCGCCTGCATCCCGCTCGTCGGCGGCATCGTGTTTTTCATTTTGGAGAAGCGGGACCCGTTTGTGCGTTTCTATTCGATGCAATCGATCGTCTTTGGTCTGGCCTGGTTCTTGTTCAACGTCGTTTCTGCGATCATCCACGTGATCTTTAGTGCCATTCCGGCAATCGGAGGGATCCTGGTGTTTTTCTGGGCGATCATCGCCGCGGTCATCCACGTCGCTTTTGTTGTTCTTTGGATCATCGCCACCTGGCGTGCATTCACTGGCGTGCGTTGGGAAATCCCGTACATCGGTCCGATGGCGAGCAAACAAGTCGGCGCAGGTACGTAAGGTAGGGGCGGTTCACCGAACCGCCCGCGGGCGATTGAGGTCAATCGCCCCTACCTAAGATCTTCACTACGACTTCGGTCAAAATCAGTTCGTGATCGAGCTGGGTGGTGACCAAGTGGAGATTGGCAGCGAGACATGCCTGCATTCCGGCGATTAACTTCTCGGTCGAAAAGCGGTGCGCATTTTGCGCGGCAATTCCGAGCGCGTAGGCGTTGACCGTCCCGTCTTTCTTGCGCGGCAAATGCGCGATCGCATCGGCCGGGAGGCGATTGATCGCCGAAATAAACGGAAAGGGCGCGTGCGGCCGCGACAGGCGATGGCGCTCCATCAAATCTTTTGCGAGTAATAAATT
>QHOI01000071.1 GCA_003218705.1 Verrucomicrobiota bacterium
CGGGAATTACGAGGACGACGCGGTAACCTTTCGCCCCGGCCACGAGCGCAAGACCAAGTCCCGTGTTTCCAGCGGTTGCTTCGATCACCGTGCCGCCGGGTTCAAGTTTCCCTTCTTCCTCCGCGGCCTCGATCATCGACAAGGCGATCCGATCTTTGATCGATCCGGTTGGATTTTGATTTTCCAATTTCACAAATAGCTGGCACGGGCCGGTCTCGAATTGCGTGATCTCAACCAGGGGCGTCTCGCCGATGAGCGACAGAATCGCCGGCGGCTTCTTGGTTGAGGTGGGCGCTGTCGGAACTTCGACCATGTTTAGAATAGAGTGAGCGTTTCGCCCGGATAGTCGATCATGACTTTGTAATTTCGGAGAAAATTGTAGCCGACGATGCCGTCGAGTTTCGCTCCGATGGCAGCGTTTAGCATAGTGAAGAAATCTGCGACCACGACCGGCATGTTGTCGATCTTAGCACCACCGAGCTGAAATGATTCAAGCATGCCGGCCGAAAAATCGACGGGCCCGCCGCCAGTTGTGCCCGTGCCGGCCGGCGAACTTTGAACTCCGAGTTGTTTCGCAAACTCGGGCGAGATGGCACTGGTCGACGTTCCGGTGTCGACCGCAAATTGAAATGGTCCGCGGCCGTTCGCGTTCACATCGACCAAAAGGAGCGGCTTCGCCGGACTGGCCAAGCGAATTGGCACTTTAGTTTTCGCACTGCGGCCAAAACTTTCGACCCGCTTCGGATCGTCAAAACGAATTTCACAATCGCGGTAGTCGATTATCACGCGAAAATGTTTCAGAAAATTATAGCCGAGATCGCCGTCGATCCTCGCGCCGATGGTCTTGCCGATGTGGGAAAGATCGACAATTCCAACATCGACATCGCCTAATTTCGCTTCGCCGGCAGCGAGAGAATCGACCTTCGCCAGCGACACGGAAACTTTGCCTCCGGCACTTTGGCCCTCCTTTGAACTGATAGTCTTTAGCTCGAGCTGCTTCGCGACGTCCGATGCGAGCAGCGAAGTTCCCGCGCCGGTATCGAGAATAAAATCAAACGGACCGCGATCGTTTACATGGACCGGCACGAGAATGAGCGGCTGCGCGCCGCCGGCGAGGCGGAATTTAATTTTTGCGCTACCGGGAGAAATCGTTGCCGCCGTCATTCGGTCAACTTGGGTTCGCCCTTATGTGACCATTCCGATTTGCTGTCTTCAATAAATTGCCGAAGCACGTCAAAACGAACTTCGCCGTAATTGAGTGCGTAGCGAAGATCGCCTCCTTTATAGATCCACGTTGTCGGAATCCAGGAGAGCGGCATCCCGGCAAATTGTTTGATTTTGCTGTCGCCGCGGCGCGGGCCGGGATCAGCCAGAATAGTCACGTTGGGTTGATCTGCGATTTGGAATTTGGAAAGCATCGATTTGCCATCGCCGCCGTCGTTCCAAACGGAAACAAAATAGAATTTCACCTGCGGATTGTCTTTGACCATTTTCAACCAGCCGCCGTTTTTGAGTTCGGCCTGACAATTGGAGCACCACGGCGCCCAAAGGTGAACAATGCTTAGATCCGGCGATTTGATCGCCTGGGTCACTTTTTCCTCGGCGGGCGATTCCGCGCGCAGCGAAGTCGCAGCAACAAGCGCCGCCGAGACCAAAATCCGTAGGATCGACATCGTGAGTTAAATATGGAGAGAAACAGAGCGTGCTCAACGCTGACTTCGAGTTGTGTTTCCATCGAATCCAGCGTAAGTGGAGCCGTCCGCGCAGAAATCAGGTAAATATGATGCCATCGACAAGTAAGAGAACATCGACGGAAGTCTTCGAATGCGAAGTGTGCGGCGTGCGAAAGCGCCTTGAGTCAGCCAAACGGCATTGGTGCGATGTTTGTACCCGCGGTTCTCCGGTGGAAATGCGACGCACCAGGGACAAGTGGAAGACCACCAGCAGAGCTCCGAGCAGCAATTAGGGACGAGTCTCGCCTCACGGATCAGCGTTTGACCATTCGCGCGAAAACACCTACTGTGGCGCTTCGTTTTCCGATGCTTTAGCTGCACGGAAAAGATCGATCCCGCCGGGGCGGGATCGCGTGCCCCAAGGAGGCCTTTTTAATTATGGTGCAAATGCAGGATGTGATGTCGAAGCCGATGCCGGATTTCCGGGAAGGCAGCATCGTCAAAGGACGTATTTTGGAAGTTCGCCCGCGCGAAGTGCTGGTCGACATCGGATACAAATCGGAAGGCGTCATTCCCCTGGCGGAATTCGAAGACGTGGAAAATTTGGAAGTCGGCGACGAAGTCGATGTGTTGCTCGAGCGACTCGAGAACGACGAGGGCATGGTCGTGCTCTCGAAAGAGAAAGCGGCCTATCGCCAGAACTGGAACAAGATCGCGAGTGTTTTTCAGGAAGACGGCTTGATCAAAGGCAAAGTGAAATCGGTCGTCAAAGGCGGATTGATGGTGAATATCGGTGTGGAAGCATTCTTGCCCGCGTCGCAGATCGACATCGTGCCGCCGAAGGATTTGCAGCAGTTCGTTGGCAACACTTACGATTTCAAGATCGTCAAGATCAACGACGATCGGCGCAATGTGGTCCTCAGCCGTCGCGAATTAATCGAGCAGGAGCGGAGCGAGAAGCGACAGAAATTCATGGACAGCGTGAACGTGGGCGACCGCGTTACCGGCACGGTGAAAAATCTGACCGACTTCGGCGCGTTCATCGATCTCGATGGGATGGACGGGTTGCTTCACATCACGGACATGACGTGGGGCCGGCTCGGACATCCGAGCGAGCTGGTGAAAGTTGGACAACAGCTCGAAGTCCAGGTCCTCGACATTAATAAAGAGAAAGAGCGCGTCTCCTTAGGCCTGAAGCAGACTCAGAAAAATCCGTGGGACCAGATTGAAGAGCGCTTCCCGGCCGGTCAGAAGGTCAAAGGCAAAATCACCAATCTCGTTCCTTACGGCGCGTTCGTGGAATTGGAGGAAGGCGTCGAAGGTCTCATTCACGTTTCCGAACTTTCCTGGACGAAACGAATCATGCGACCGTCGGATATTTTAACCGTCGGCCAGGAAGTTGACGCTGTCGTGCTCGGTGTAAACAAGGAAGAACAGAAGATTTCGCTGGGCCTGCGTCAGCTTGAACCGAATCCGTGGGACGAGATCGAGAAGAAATTTACCATTGGCAGTCGGGTGAAGGGGACGATTCGGAACATGACCGCTTACGGCGCGTTCGTGGAGCTGGATGAAGGCATTGACGGAATGATTCACGTTTCCGATTTGAGTTGGACTCGAAAAATCAATCACCCGAGCGAAGTCTTTAAGAAAGGCGACGAAGTCGAAGCCGAAGTCATCGATATCGACAAAACGAATCAGCGAATCAGTCTCGGGATCAAACAGCTGAGCGAAGATCCGTGGAAGAACATCGATCAAAAATACAAGATCGGTGATCTGGTGAAAGGGAACGTGACCAAGCTCGCCAGCTTCGGGGCGTTTGTGCAATTGCAGGACGACATCGACGGCCTGGTTCACATCTCGCAGTTAAGCGAGGACCATGTCGCGAAAGTAAAAGACGTGCTCAAGGTCGGACAGGAAGTCGAAGCTCGCGTCATCAAAGTCGACAAAGTCGAGCGCCGGATCGGGTTGTCGATCAAGGCGGCCAATTACTCGGAAGAACAGTTGCGCAAGGAAGCCGAAACATTCGACACCCTCCGCCCCGGCGAAGACATGGTCGGACTGGAGAAAGCGTTCGCCGCCGCCGAGCAGGAGGAATATCGCCCGGGCGAGGCCAAGAAAACGACCAAAGAATCAAAGCCGGCAAAAGAGCCGAAGGAATCCAGCCGCGAGGTAAAGAGAGAATCGAAGAAGAAGTAATTTCCTGAACGTTGCAGGCGGTAATGTCACGCAGCTCTAGCCGACGTCACCTTCGATTATTGATCAGCGCAGTTTTGTGGTCGGTCCTCGCCGCCTGCGGCGGTCCTTCGCGAGAGATTGTCGGTAAATGGCGAACCTCGTCCGATCCAAACTCGGTCGTTTGGGAATTCGCCGACAACGGGCTGGTCACGATCGGCAGCACGCGAGGCAGATACAGTTTCGGGGACAGCGGGCGAATAAAGATTGAGACACCGTTCGAGAAGTCGGTTTATCAACTCACAATTTCGCGCGACTACATGACATTCCGGGAATCCACCGGTTCCAAACTCGAGTTTACCCGAATCAAATAAGTCCGAAGCGTGTCGCTGTTGTCGATCTTAGTGGCGGCCACTGCCGAGTTGCTCGGACGGATTGAAAACGTCGAGCGTGTAATAATAAACGAAGCCGTCCGGTCGTCGCGATGTAGCTTGCGGATGCCCGAATAAGGTATGGACGTCCGCGACAGTGGTGTGCCCACGAATCAACGAGCCGATTCGGCGTGTGTAGAACTCGTTCAGTTGCGCGTTCGCGATATAGGCCGGCGCGGCGAGCAAACGGCCGGCGCGATCGAACCGAAACGCGAGCACGTCTGTTCCATAGCCGTGTCGCAATGGATCGGCAGTGTCGGCGTATGGCCCATCATCGACGCCGAGCTGATGCGATAATCGAGAGCCGTCGCGCACAACGTAATAACCGGTGCGCGGACCGAGCCGGACACAATGCGAATCATCTTGAAACGAATTCGCAAAACTCAGCTCGGCAAAAATCAGGAGAAAACCTGCAACGCAAATCAGCTTCATATCAGCCACCCGTGGTTAGCTCAGAAACAGTAGAACCTTTCGACTTCGCGCGACATGATCCAAAAGAGGTAGAGGAGCGCGGCCGCGTTTATCGCATGTCTTCGAGCACGTCTGCGACCGCATTCTGCAACGGGCGTGGGCCGTTTCCGTTTAGGACAAGATCGACATTTTCGAGGCGCCGGATGAGATCAAGGACTTCGCGGCGCGCGAGTGGTCCACCGGCCGCGGCGCAAAAGTGAGTGCGGCAACCGAATGGCCGATCTTCGTAGATCAGGCAATTGCCTGTTTCTTGTCGAAGCATCGGGCACGATCCATCAGCAGTTTCCGGTAGCGATTTCCGGCCGGTGGCGCGAAGCGCCTTAGCCGCGACGACGGCTTCGCCTTTCGTCAGATAAGGAGTCCGTCCGGTCAGTTTGAAATGACAGCATTCCGTCTTGCGCAGGCAATTACGCTGGAACGGCCGTTGCGCGAGATCGACATAAACCTGTCGGACTTCATTCAGCGCGTTTTGCGGCCTCTCGGAAAATGTATTCTTCGACTTCACTCAAGTATTTTTGGTTCGACTCCGGCCATAGCGTGTCCCGCAATCCACCCGGTGGTCCAAGCGGCCTGGAAGTTGAAGCCGCCCGTGATGCCGTCAATGTCGAGCAACTCGCCCGCAAAATAGAGATTTGGCGTGATTCGGCTTCTCATGGTTTTGAAATTGATCTCGCGCAATCGCACGCCACCGCAAGTGACAAATTCTTCTTTGTTCAGCGACTTGCCATCGACTTCGAGTTCCGTCACGCGCAATTGCCGAATCAGTTCATTCCTTCCAGCGCGCGTCAGCGAGGTCCAAGTCGTTTTCGGAAAAATGCCGGCGTTGGAAACCAGCTTTTCCCAAAGTCGCGCCGGAATTGCCCCGATGGGTGAATTGTTTACTCGCCGGGTCGATTCCGTTTGTCTCCGCGATTGAAACTCGGTCCGGAGTTCGACTTCGTTCAACTCGGGAAGCCAATTCACACGAAGCGAGAAACGATACGCCTTCTCGTGCAAGATGCGGGCGCCCCACGCGGAGAGTCGCAACACGGCGGGTCCGCTAATTCCGTTGTGCGTGATGAGCAACGGCCCGCGCTCGCGCAATTTTCCCACAGACAACTGTACGTCGCTCAGTGATATCCCTGGCAACGATCGCAGCCAGGGCGCTGGAACATGGAGCGAAAAGAGCGATGGCACCGGCGGTTCGATCGTGTGGCCGAGGGAACGCGCGATCTTGGCGCCCCCGACGCTTCGGCAACCACCCGTTGCAAGGAGCAGCCGGTCACATGGTGTCGATTCACCATCATCCAATTTCAAATCAAACCCGCCATGGGTTCGGAGCTGCGCGCTTTCGACGCATTTACGGAGGAACAGTCGAACCCCTGAGGCCTGCGCTTCCTTAACCAAACAATCGATGACCGTTTCCGATGAATCTGTCACCGGAAAGACTCGCCCGTCTTCCTCACGTTTGAGGCGTACGCCCCGCGCTTCAAACCAGGCAATCGTGTCATCCGCCGAAAATCGGTGGAACGGCGAAATTAGCTCCCGCTCGCCGCGCGGATAATGTGTCGTGAACATCCGCGGATCGAACAAAGCGTGCGTTACATTACAACGCCCGCCGCCTGAAATGCGCACCTTGGAAAGAAATTGCGAGCTGCGCTCAAAAAGCGAAACCTGGCAGTTTCCATTGGCACGCGCCGCGGCGATCGCCGCAAAAAAACCTGCGGCACCGCCACCCACGATCACGATTTCAGTCACTCGCCAATTTATAGATAAAATCCGGACCGCATTCGAAAATCGCGTCTTTTTCCGGGCGAAGAAAATGGGGAGAGACTCCGCTGTTCACTCCACGACTGAGAAAGAAACTGCGACGATCCTAAGCGGCTGGATTATTGTGTAACGGTGACGAATGCCTACGCGATGCTGCCGTTGAGCAGCAATCAATTGATCGTTTTGCGCGAGCAGCCCGAGGCTATGCCGGCATGAAGAGGCGGTCCAGTCCTGTTTCCAAGGGCGTAAGGAACAAACGAAGCGCATCCCGATCCTCTGATCAGGAAGTGATGCGACATCTTTCGCGCTCGCAGATTTTCAAAGATTACGAACGGGCGTTCAGCGAAGCGATGGGTTTGCCGCTCAATATCCGAGGGCACGACTCCTGGTCGCCGGCGCACCATGGAAAAGAAGACCGCGATTCGCTCGCGTCGATTCTAGCTCGTTTCAACAAGGCTCGCGCCGCGTGCTTGAGGGCCCAAAGCGATGCATCCCGAGAACCGGACTCGACAACGCGCACCGTTACCTGGTTTGCCGGACTCTCCGAAAGTGCAGTGCCGGTGTATGTAGGCGACCACATTCTTGGTTTTCTCGAGACCGGCGAAGTGATGCTCAAGAACCCGACTAAGAAACACTTCGCGACCATTACCCGGCAGCTTCGCGCGTGGGGCTACAAGACGGATTGGAAGCAACTCGAGCGGGCTTATTTTCGGACGTGCGTCTTATCGCCGGACCGGTATCGCGCGATGCTGCGGCTCCTGAGTATTTTTGCACAACACCTTTCGATCTTGTCGAATCAGCTGGTAGTAGGCCGCGAGAAGGAAGAGTCCGCGAACATGGCGCGAACGCGACAATTCATCGAGAAGCATCAGGCGGAGCCGCTGTCGCTCGGACGAGTGGCCCACGCGGCTAACATCAGCAGGCATTACTTTTGCAAGATGTTCAAGAAAGCGACCGGGATGAATTTCATCGATTACCTCTCGAGAGTTCGAGTGGAGAAATCGAAGACGCTTTTGCTCAATCCCAACTCGCGAATCAGCGAAGCTGCCTTCGCCTGCGGATTTCAATCCATGACCAACTTCAATCGCGCGTTTAAGCGGATCGTCGGCCGTTCTCCCACACAATTTCGCGAATCGCTTCCGAAGCTGCGACGCTTGGTATAGTCGGCCAATGGCACGGGCTAAACCATTGGTAGCGTTCTTAGCTTTGAGAGATTTGTTGGTGGAGTGGCGGTATCGAACACCCGATTGTGGCGCCCTCAGACGCGGGATTTCTTAGAGTTCCCGGCGTTTTCTTCCACGCATCCTTCTCCCGTGTAATCGCTTCAATATTTATTGCTCCTACCAGTAATTTTTCGCCGGTGACGACAGGAACTTCGCCGACCTTTGCGTTGAGCATGATTCGCTCCGCTTCCGCGATCGTTTGGTCTTCGAAGCAATAGGCGCTGTTCTTTTCGATGTGTGCTTCCACCGGTTCTATCTTGGGGTCGTGTCCTAAACCACCCACGTTCCGGTTCATCTTGTTCTTTGACAGGGTACCCAATAATTTTCCGCGTTCATCGGTTACAGGCGACGAATCGATTGCCCGCGCCTGCATTTCATCTAAAGCCGCCCTTACAGAAACCTTATCAGAAATGCTCTTCGCAGGCTTGATGATGTCCTTGACTTTGCGGGCTTTGCCCTCGGAATCGTTAGGTTTTATCTGTTCCATGGACGGAGAGGGCCGACGCCGGTTTAATATAAGTTAGCGGCCTTACACTGGTGAGGCGAACGCACAGAATTTTCCGCGCGCTCGCCGTCAGTGTTAGGGCATTAAGCCACTTTAACTTCGAGCGCTTTTGATCTTGCTTTCGTCGTTGTCGGGAGCTGAATCTTCAGCACTCCGTCGCGAAACTCCGCCGTCACCTTCGTGCTATCGGCATCTTCAGGCAGGGTGAAGCTGCGTCGGAAATTCCCAAAGGAGCGTTCGACGCGATGGAATTTTCTTTTCTGATCTTCCTTCTCGCCTTTGCGTTCTCCGAAAACGCAGAGGATGCCGTCTTCAACTGTTACTCTCACGTCATCCTTCTTCATCTCAGGCAGGTCAGCTTTGAGGAGATACCCGCGATCATCTTCACTGATATCAACCTCCGGCGACCAATCTGCGACTGTCAGGCTGTGGGTCTCGCCACTGCCTATTCTATTCGGAAATCCGCCTACGAAACGATTAAAGCGATTTTGCGTCGCTTCTTCCATATCTCTAAGCTGATTCCATGTTATTAATGTATTCATATTTTTGTCTTTCTAGATTGAGCTAAAGCCACCCCGG
>QHOI01000022.1 GCA_003218705.1 Verrucomicrobiota bacterium
CGTTCTTTTCATGTCTGCTTTGGAAACTTTACGCGGCGGCAGCGGACTCAAACAACGGCAGAATAGGCATACGTTCAACGTAGGAGGTGGCGATGCCTTCAAAGTGCGCGCGAATGCTGCGCAGTTCCGCATTCACAAATGTATCGACGAAGTGCAGGCGCTGATCGAGCCATGCGAAGAGCCGATTCTTTATCCGATAGTGGATCGCGAGCGTGATCTCGGTGCAGGCTGGCCGGATCTCGGTGAAGTCGACCAACCCCATCACTTCGATATTTCCGCCCGCTGATTCAAAGGCGAATTGGTTGTCTGAATCGCCATCCACCGCCAGCAGGACGGTGCGCGCCTCAAAACCGAGCGGACCGCGAAAACTGAATTCCACCGTTTTTGAAGAGGTCACCATCGCTTTCGTGACCATCAGAAACTGCCGTTTATAGGATTGAATGCTGGTCAGCCGGGCCTTGGATTCAGCCAGCGGCTGGCTCATATGAAACGTTTTTTCTAGGAGCATATTAATAGGGTTGTTGCCAGAAAGGTTTAGCAACGCAGGTGCCAACCTGATTTGCCTGGGGAGAGCCGCTACGGGTTCGCGATTCGTGCAAGTTTAATTTACAGATACGCTTACCCGCCAAGACCCAAAATTTGCCGCCATGCTGGGGGCAATTCTTCTGCATTTCCGCCAATTCGGGCAGTAGCGGAACATCAAGAACGCCTGCTAAAATGTCAGCATTGGTGGTTTGGGCGATATCCGGGTCTCTAGAAGGACTGTTTAAGACCACGCCCGCGCAGCGCAAGCCCGCGGCCTGAACACTGCGAAGTGTCAAGAGAGTGTGATTCAGGCAACCCAATCGGTTCTGAGCCACAACCAGCACCGGCAGACCAATCTCAACGGCCAGATCTTTGACAAAGTAATCCGACCGCACCGGCACCATCCAGCCGCCGACACCTTCGACAAATACGTTGTCAACTTGGGCTGCCAGTTTCCGAAACGCATCGAGCAACCGTTCGATATTGATATTCACGGCTTCGATTTGCGCCGCGGTCAACGGGGCGGCCGGTGTTCGTAGCCAAAGCGGATTAATTTCATCTATGGTCAGACCATTTGCGCCTGCCGACAACAGAAGCTCGGCGTCCCGACGATCACCACAGCAAATCGGTTTGAATCCGGCGCACGATCTTCCATTTGTGCGCAACCGTCGGAGCAATTGCACGGCAGTGTGCGTTTTCCAACACCGGTGTCGGTGCCGGTAATGAAGAAGCTCACAACGCCGATCTTATGCTGCGCGCGCGTGCTGAGCGACGACGGTCTCCATCATCGAGCGAAAAATCTTTGCGCCGTCAGCGCTTCCGAGCCGCGCGTCGCAGGCACGATCCGGGTGCGGCATTAGCCCGAGCACGTTTCCTTCGCGATTGCAGATGCCAGCAATGTTCTCGATCGAGCCGTTCGGGTTCGCCTCGGGAACAATTCGGCCCCGATCGTCGGCGTAGCGCATAATGACTTGCCGGTTGTGATTCAGCTCATGCAGTGTCTTATCATCCGCGAAATAACAACCCTCGCCGTGGGCGATCGGCATTCGGAGCAGAGTTCCTTCTGTACACCCATGGGTGAACGGCGAATCCGGGAGTTCTACTCGCACTGTCACCATCTCGCAGACAAAACGAAGCGATCGATTGCGGACGAGCGCACCCGGGAGAAGGCCGGCTTCACACAAAACCTGGAAACCGTTGCATGTGCCAAGAACGAGTTTCCCCGCGCGCGCGTCGCTGATCACCGCCTTCATGATCGGTGAGAAGCGTGCGATCGCGCCGCAACGTAGATAGTCGCCGTAAGCGAATCCGCCTGGCAAAACGATCGCATCGTAATCGCGGAGCGACGTTTTTTTGTGCCAGACGTAGTCAGCCTGCAGACCTTC
The DNA here is from genome assembly GCA_003218705.1 of Verrucomicrobiota bacterium. Lineage (GTDB taxonomy): Bacteria > Verrucomicrobiota > Verrucomicrobiia > Chthoniobacterales > UBA10450 > AV40. Next base: position 1,911 of record QHOI01000022.1, read on the forward strand.
GACGCTGTTAATACCCGCGACGCAATCCTGATCGCAGTTAGAGCCGGGAAATTGGATGACGGCAAACTTCATCTCGATCTAATGAGCGATCGCCCGCGCGCGTTGTTCCTCATGATAATCGTTCACGACCAGTGCGGCATGAATGACTCCCGGTATCCAGCCCAGCAAGGTCAGGAGGATGCTCAGAAAAAAACTCGCGATCCGTCCGGTCATCAGTACCGCCAGCGGCGGGAGCACCACACAGAAAAAATACCGCAACGATTTCATTTCTGTTTTTTTCTGATCGCTGACGTCTTGCGCGCGCCGTTGGTCTTCACCAGTTCGTAGTCTTCAATTACCGGATTGGAGAGAAGGTCGCGACAAAGGCGGTGCAGCCGCTTCTCAAGATCGGCATCTTCTCCTTCGACATTGATTTCCATATATTTGCCGATCCGAACGCTGCGGACTTCCGGCATGCCAAGGTGACGCATGGCATCGCGAACCGCATTTCCCTGCGGATCGAGCACAGCCTCTTTCGGTTTGACGATTACGTTAACTTTCACGTGTCACACGCTAACGCGGATTTTCTCCGCAACAAGCCCAAGGCCGTGCCTTTACGGCATTGACGATCCGCGCGAGTATCGCGGCGAATGCAACGCATCGGTTGGCGGATTCCAGCGGCGTGGCTCACTCTCTGCATCGTTTGGAGCTCTACCTGGCTCGCAATCAAAGTCGGGCTGCGCGATCTGCCGCCGATTTCCTTCGTTGCGATTCGCTTCCTGATCGCAATCATCGTTCTCACCGCCGTCTCGGCCGGTCGGGTGCGACTTCTGCCGCTGCATCGCGCTGATTATGTTGCGCTTGCGTTTACCGGTATTCTAATGTTCGCGATCAATTACACACTCCTGTTCTGGGGCGAGCTTCACGTTTCTTCCGGCCTTGCGGCTGTGTTACAGGCCACTATTCCGATTTTCGGGATGATCTTCGCACATTGGATGTTGCCGGATGAGCCATTGCGTTTGCAGAAACTGATGGGCGCATTGCTCGCCCTCGCCGGCGTTGCGCTGATCTGTGCGCGTTTGCTCACTTTCAGCGGTCTGCTCGCGTTTTGGGGCGGCGTTGGAATTTCGTTAGGCGGCGCGGGCGCTGCTTTCTCAAATGTCGTCCTCAAAAAGCGTGCGATTCAAATTGCGCCCGCAATGCTCGCCGCCTGGCAAATGATTTTCGGAACGGTGCCGCTTCTCTTTCTTGGATTCTTTGTCGACGGTAACCCAACGCGATTTCATTGGACGATGGTGTCGATCTTCTGCTTGCTTTATCTCGCGGTCATTGGCTCGGCCCTGACATTTCTGCTTCTCTACTGGCTGTTGCCGCGCATGTCCGTAACAAATTTGCAAACCATTTCCCTGATCACGCCGCCGGGCGCGGTCATGCTTGGCTGGTTAATAGGCAGCGAGACCTTTCCGCCTTGGTCTTTATTCGGTGCCGCATTTGTCCTTCTCGGAGTGTGGATGATTTTCCGCCGGACAAGAGATCAGAGACTGGTCGAGGCCGCAGCCGGCTTTCCCGATCGCGGGTGATGCAATCGGCCATGGCTTTCAAAGATCGCTCCGGCGAGGGTCTGAGTTACGGTCCGTGGCTCGTCGGTCTCGGCGCGGCCCTTTGGGGGACGGAGAGCGCGTGGCGAATTCCACTGAACGAATTATTCGACGCCGAGGTGATCGTTTTTTGGGAACATGTCCTGATTCTGCTAATGTTTCTGCCGCTCCTCCTGCCGAATCTCGGCGAGCTTCGCAAGATCAACATCTCGACGTGGAGCTATTTGCTCTTTTCCGGTTTCGCCGGCTCGGCGGTCGGCACGATCTTTTTCACGCTCGCGCTCAAACACGGAAACCCAACTGTTGTTAACGTCATTCTGAATATCCAGCCGGTGATCTCGACGTTGGGTGCGTTTCTCCTTTTCGGCGATCGCCTCGCGCCGCGCTTTTTTCTCTATGCCGCGATCGCCGTCCTCGCCGGTATTTTTCTTTCGGTGGAATTTCCCACGCTCATTACAGTTTCGTTTGAGCGCGCTGGGCTCACTCTTGGCACCGGCTACGCTCTCATCTGCGCTTTTTTTTGGGGCGGTTCAACCGTTGCTGGTCGCGGTGTCATGATCGGCATGCCGCTTCGGCTTGCAGCCAGTATGCGCGTTGTGGTTGGACTGATCTGCATGACATTGATCCTGTTCGTTTACGGCAAACTCCATGGCGCCGCGCTTTGGCCAACTGCTGCGCAAACTCACGCCTTCAAAGCGATCGGTTTGCTCATTTTGCTCGCCTCAATCTCGGGCGCTATCCCGCTTCTCATTTACTTCGAAGGATTGCGTCTCACTCGCGCTTCCACCGCCGGGTACTTCGAGATGATGCAAACGCTCGCCGCGGTCTGTGTCACATGGGGATTCTTTCACGCGACACTGCGGGCCCATCAGATCGTCGCCGGCGTCGTGCTCATGGCTGCCGTTGCCATGGTCCAGCGCGTCCAGGCAAACGTCGGAAACTAAATAATCACGCGGCGGCGCGGCGTTTTTGTTTTACCAACGAAGATGTCGATCTCCGCCGACCGGTTGCACCATTGCCTCCGCGCTTTACCCGCCCAGATTGCGACCGGTTGATGCTTTCTTGTAAAACTTTAACAAGATCGACCACGTTCGTGCTCCGCGGCGCCGCAACCGGTGCAGCCGGCAATGCTTTATTTTTCGCCTTTGTCTCGATCATCTCCATCACCGCATCGCGATACTCGTCGCGATATTTTTCCGGCTGCCACTCCGAAGACATGCTCTCGATCAGCGTATTCGCCATCTTGAGCTCCTTGTCGTTCAACTCCGTCTTTGGGCGATTCAATTCTTCCGGGGTCAGCACCTCGCTCGCGAAATGCATCAGCTCGAGAACGAGAAACAATCCGTCCGGCTTCACCGCCGCCAGGTACTCCCGATTTGCGATTACGACTTTGGCAATGCCGATCTTACCCGTTCCGCTCAACGCCTTGTGCAGGAGCGCGTACGCTTTTTCGCCACCTTTCTGTGGCTCGAGGAAGTACGGCTTGTAGAAAAATTTCGGATCCACCAGCCCAAGATCGACGAAGTCGGTAATGTCGATCGAGTGGGTGGATTCGATCCGTACCTTTTCGAAATCTTCGTCGCTTAAAACGATATAGCGGCCGCGCTCGTACTCGAAACCTTTTACGAGTTGATCGGCCGGCACTTCTTTCATGTCCGCCTCGGCAACCTTTTTGTATTTGATCGGGCTGAGGTCGCTTTTGCGCAGTTGTCGAAAACTGAGCTTTTCTTCGCGGGTCGCCGGATAAACCGAAATTGGAATATAAACGAGACCGAAGCTGATACTGCCCTTCCAAGTTGGACGCATAATCAATCTCCTTTTGTTGTTAGACTGGGCGCGGGACTGTCGATTTCCGCCAATTGTGAACAATTGTCAATAACTTCCGCGTTCGAAGCACGAAGCGTTCCGACCTTCCTCAGCTAGCCCGCTTCCCGCCTTACTTTGGTGGCTTCTTTGTCTTCGCGCATGCCGAGGAAGACCGGTTGGCGAAGTTTCCCGTCGCGGGTCCACTCCGCGAACTTGATTTGAGCGACGAATTTAGGATTCACCCAGTGCATTTTTTTCATCATCGACGGAGTGATTCCCTGCACCCATTCACCGCCATGTTTCGACGGAAGATCGACAAAGGGACAATGGTCGCGTTCTTCTTCGCGAAATTTCTTGGACAAGATTGACAAAGCCTTTGCCGTAAAACCGCTTCCGACTTTGCCGGCAAATTTGAGACAACTGTCTCTTTTCTTGTTCTTGCCTTCATAGTAGCCAACGAGGATCGCGCCGAAGTGTTTGCGAGAACCGCCGGGCGGCGTGTAGCCGCCAATTACGAATTCCTGCTGGTTGAGACATTTCAGTTTAATCCAGGTCCCGCTGCGCCGCCCCGGCTCATAGACGGATTTGCGCTGCTTGCCGATCAATCCTTCCAGTGAGCGGCGTTTTACTTCGGCAAGCAACGATTTCACATCGCCGCTGATTTCGCCGGAATAGCGGATCGGGTCGCCGGCGTTTTCGCAAACTTTGGCGAGAACTTGCTTGCGTTGTTCGAGCGGCAGGCCGAGCAAACTTTTGCCGTCGAGTTGGAGAAGATCGAAAACGTAAAAGCGCAAAGGCGCTTTTCGTCCTTCCATTTCGAGCGCCTGCAAGAGTTGAAACGAGGAACGCCCCTCTTCATCGAGCGCGACCACTTCGCCATCGATCACGCAGTCGCGCACGGGCAAATTTTTTACCGCTTCGGCAATTGCAGGAAAACGCGCGTCTAATCTGTTTCCATTGCGTGAGATTAACGAAATCTTGCTCTTGTTCTTAACGGCGATGGCGCGGATGCCGTCGAACTTTAATTCATAAAGCCAATCGCCGTGCGTTGGAGGATTATCGACCAGACGCGCTTTCATCGGCTCGATGAAGCGAGGCTTGGCCGTTGGTACCTTCTTCAGTAGCTCGGGTGCGGCCTGCGCGCTTTCATTTTCGGCGTCGTCGCGTCCTGCTATTCCTTGGTCTTTTTTTTTAAGCGCGGCCTTAATTCGCGCCTTAAATGTCGATCTCTCGCTCGGATTTTTATCTTTGCGATTCGATTCCCATTCTGCATCGCGCTCTTCCGCGATCTGTTTCATGGTCCGACCTGTCTTGACCGACTGGTCCTCAGCTTTCTTCGAGGGCGGCTTGGCGCTTCCGCCGGTTTTCAATATCAACCACTGGTTCTTTTCCCCATCCCGGCCGCGAATTCGCACAAGCGTCCATTCGCCTTTCGCTTTCTCCCCGGCCAGAACGAGATGAAGTTTGCCCTCGTGCAGTGATTTCAACGGCTGCTCGCCGTAAACATAATAGGCGCCTTGATCCCAAACCATGACCGTGCCGCCGCCGTACTGGCCTTCAGGAATGATGCCTTCAAAGGTTTCGTATTCGATCGGATGGTCTTCCACTTCGACCGCGAGATGCTTCTCTCCTTGATGCCAGGGCAAGCCTTTTGGCAGCGCCCATGATTTGAGAACGCCCTCCATTTGCAGCCGGAAATCGTAATGCAATCGGCGCGCGTCGTGTTTCTGAATTGCAAATCGGGAAGCGCCGCGGACTTGCTTTGGTAACGGCTTCCCGCCTTTCGGCTCGGCGGTCTTCGAGAAGTCGCGCTTCGCTTTGTATTTCTTCAGGCCCACCGCTTCAACTTACCCGCGGATTACGCGGATGAAACGGATTTTGCTCAGGATGACAGAACGATATTACGCTTCGGCGGGAAGCGGCTCGCCGACGAGGTAACGGGTGAAGCGGCGGATCACAATGTTCTCGCCAAGTTCTGCAATTTTTCCCTTGAGCAGATCTTTGATCGTGACGTCGGGATTTTTGATGAAGCCTTGCTCCAGCAAACAAACTGTGCTGTAGAATTTATCGAGTTTTCCGTCGACAATTTTTTCAGTCACGTTTGCGGGCTTGCCTTTGACCTGCGCCTTGTAAATCTCGCGCTCGGCCTCGATCAATTTTCCGGGCACGTCCTCGCGACTGACGTAAAGCGGATGCGCGGCCGCGATGTGGAGCGTGATGTCTTTGACGAAACCACGGAAATTTTCGTTTTTCGCGACGAAATCGGTTTCGCAATTCACTTCCACCAGAACGCCGACCTTGCCCTGCAAATGAATGTAAGAAGCAACGATGCCTTCCTTGGTCGCACGCGACGCCTTCTTACTCGCACTCGCGATCCCTTTGGTTCGCAAAATCGTCTCTGCTTTCGCAAGATCTCCCTCTGCCTCGGCCAGGGCGCGTTTGCAGTCCATCATGCCCGCGTTTGTTTTTTCGCGGAGCTGTTTAACTAATTGAGGGTTGATGTCGGTTGTCGCTTTCATTGAAAATCTTGAACGTTGAGCGTTGGGCTTAACGTGTCGCCGGTCAGGCAGAAACGCCAGCCATCTCGATTTGCTCGCGAATCCGTGCTTCGCCGCTTGCCGAAACAATCGCATCGACAAGTTTCTGCAACACGATTCGAATCGCGCGAATCGCATCGTCGTTTCCCGGAATCGGATAATCGATCATTTCCGGATCGGCATTCGTATCAACGATCGCAACGATTGGAATGTTCAGGCGTTTTGCTTCATTGACCGCGTTCTGCTCGCGAGTCGTGTCGATTATGACTACGGCATCGGGTAACTGCGCCATTTCGAGAATTCCCTCGAGGTTGCGGCGAAGCTTGGCCGCTTCGCGGTTCAGCGCCGCCAGCTCCTGCTTGCCCATCTTTTTGTATTCGGGCGATTGCTCGATCTGCTCGATGTATTTGAGCCGGCCGATGCTTTTCCGAATCGTTGCCAGATTGGTCAAGGTACCGCCAAGCCAGCGCTGATTGACGTAGAATTGGCCGCACGCAAGCGCCGCTTCCTTGATCGCTTCCTGCGCCTGCTTTTTGCAACCGACGAAAAGAATTTTGCCACCACGGCGCGCCACTTCCTGAAGAAACTCGGTTGCGCGATGAAGTTGCTTCACCGTCTCATCGAGATTGATGATGTAAATCTGATTGCGCTGCTCGAAGATGAACGGCTTCATCTTCGGGTTCCAGCGCTTGGTCTGGTGACCGAAATGCACGCCCGCTTCCAAAAGCTCGGGCACTAATTCAACTGTGTTTGCCATACAAAAAATCGCGCCGCAGAGGAGGGGGAAACGGCGGACGTGGAAGATGCTACAGATAGGCGACCGTCGCAACTGCAATTTCTGCCTTCGACCCCTAGCCTCTTGCGCTGGAAGCGCCGCGATGCAATCGCTCGATCAGGACTAATCCAGCCAAGCAAATCGAAGCCGCCGCCGAGGCGAGGCAGTAATTGCAAAAGGCATGGATCACAAAGGCTTGGAGATAGAGCAACCACAGGCTGACCAGCGCCATCGTCGTCGCCATAACGGCGAGAATCTGTCGTCCAAGTGTCGAGCCGCTTGCCGCGAACACGGCAGCGACAATCACAGCCATGTAGGCCATCGCGCCAAAACCGGCCAACGGCACGCCCGCGACTCCTTCGGCGTACTTACTGCCGAGAACAGCGGAGCAGTCGTCCCCGCAGCGAATATAGCTGCCTTGAAGATGTTTTATCGTCAGGTAACCGCTGTCTACTAGGCCGAAGCAGGCGACAACGGCAGCGACGATGGCAATGCGCCGCGACCAGGTCATTGACCGGTCTTAGCCAAGGCCGCCTTAATTGCGGCGCGAAAGCCGTTCTCGTTGAACTCGGTGTTCGGAACATTGAAGCCGTTGATAAGCACCGACGGCGCGGTCTTCACGCCGAGCGCTAGTCCGTAGGCCCCGTCCGCGTCAATCCGCTCGCGACATTCAGTACCGTCCAAGTCCTTTTGAAACTGATCCAGGTCCAATCCTAGGTTCTTAGCCTGGTCCATGAGGATTGTGCGCGGTGCAGGAGCGCTCGCCCACATCCATTGCGTCTTGTAAAGAGCTTCGGCCATTTGCCAAAACTTGCCCTGGTTTGCTGCTGCCTCGGCAGCGCACGCCGCGAGCAAGGCGTGCTCGTGCGTGTTTAACGGGAAATGGCGCAGCACCATTCGCACTTTGTCGCCGAACTCAGTCT
>QHOI01000118.1 GCA_003218705.1 Verrucomicrobiota bacterium
GTTTCTTCTCGCCGACGCGGGGTTTCGACCAGCTCAGAATCTCGCCGAGTGCGTCTTCGCCTTTGAGTCTACCGGTCGCGGCGTGCACTACTTGTCCACCGGCGATATGGATTTCGCCCGTTCTTGTCCCGGAGTGCAAATCAACAATGACGTTGGAATCCGCGGCGCAATGTGAAAGGACGACATCAATCGCATTGAGCGCGCTGAGTGTGCCGCGACCTTCTTGTTCCCGCCACGGGCCCAGCAAAGCCTGGACTGCGGCGCCGAACGCTGCCAAGTCGAATGGCTTTTCGACAAATTGAAGCGCGCCTGACGCTCCGCGCTCCGCGGCGATCTGGGCCGGAATCGCGCTGCCGATTATGAGCGCGCGAGAGTTTGGGTGCGCCGTTCGCATTTTTTCCAGAAAATTCGTTAGGCCAGTCCAAGGTGGATCGACATCGACAACGAAGAGCTCGGGATCGAGCTCGGAAGCGAGTTTCTCCGCGTCGGTGATAGAACGAGCGACTGCGCCGAAATGTTGCGGCGCGAATTTTCTCAGGGCTGAACTGATGGCTGCGGCCAGCGCGTCGTACTCTTCGAGCAGAAGAATACTACGTTGCGGCACATCCGCGCTGGTAGATTTACGACGAGCAGGCACCTGGGCAAGACCTCAAAATTTCTAGGGTACGACAAAGCTGAATGTCTGGTCAAAGGGAAGCAGGCGCAGATTATATGCCCTCCCCGCAACAAGCGCAGGCGAAGATCGATCTATTCGTAGCGCAGAGCTTCGATCGGATCCAAGCTGGCAGCGCGATACGCGGGGTAGAGGCCGAATCCGATCCCGATCACCGAGCAAACCAGCAATCCGGCGATCGCCCAGCCGTAAGGAAAGATCAGATCGACTTTGAGCCAGGCGGCGAGGAGATCTCCGACGATTATTCCCAGAATGATTCCCAAAATGCCGCCGGCTTCGGAAATGAAAACGGCCTCGGTCAAAAATTGCCGCAAGATGTCTTTGCTGCGCGCGCCGATCGATTTACGGACGCCGATTTCTTTCGTCCGTTCGGTCACGCTTACCAGCATGATGTTCATAATCCCAATGCCCGCAGCCACGAGCGCGATGAAACTGATCACGAACGCGCCGACCCGCACAACCCCGGCCACGGAAACGAACGCGCTTTTAAGCGAATCGTTGGAATAAATCTCGAAATCGTTTTCCTGGTCTGCGCGCAAACCCCGCGCGATCCGCATCGCGCCGACGGCTTTGTCGAACGTCGCATTGTATGTCTCAGTTGAAGGCGCCTGGGTCGCGATGTTTACAGTGCGTTTCGCCGAGCCGAAATCTTCGAAGAAGCGCGTGATCGGCATGATGCAGAGATTGTCCTGGCTCTGGCCGAACGCTGTTCCTTTCTCGGCCAACACTCCGATGATCGTGTAAGTGTGCCCGCTCACGCGGACTTCCTTGCCGATCGGCGTTTCGTGAGGAAACAAACGCTTCTCGACCATTTTGCCCACGACAATGACGTTGCGGGCAAGCTCGACATCTTCGTCGTTTACGTTTCTTCCGTAACCGAGCGTGTAGGCATTGGCCGTCAAAAAGCCTCGGTTCGCACCGACAACGAGGAGATTCGGCGTCGTCTTCACTCCGTTATAAACCGCCTGGCCTTTTACTTCGTAGCCGAAACATTTCAGGCAAATTTCGCGCGCATTTCCTTCCATTAGTTTCTGATAATGGAGCGCCTGCTGATAATTGATGTTGCGGCGGTTTTGATATTTTTTCTTAATGTTGCCGCCTGCGCTCACGTTGGCCGGATACTTCGCGAACTGAAAAATGTTCGAACCGAGAAAACTGAGGCCGTTCTCAATCGAATACTGGAGCGCGCCGATCGCCGTCATGACCGAGATGACCGAGAAGACACCGATGGTGATTCCAAACATCGTCAGGCCCGAACGCAATTTGTTCACGCCCAAGGAGCCCAGCGCCATCGTTATCGTTTCGCTAAATTGCATGTCGATCTTCTATTCGTAGCGAAGCGCCGTAACGGGGTCTAAACGCGACGCTGACCAGGCGGGAGCGAAACCGGAGATCAGACCGGTCAACACTGACACGATCATGCTCGCTATTACCAGTCCGAATGAAAACTGAATTGGAAACGACGGGAAAGCCTTGCCGATCCCGAAGCACATGAAATAAGCGACCGCCAGGCCGATAAATCCGCCGAGCAGACAAAGCGCGGTCGATTCGATCAGGAACTGGAGCAGAATCGTGCGACGTCTGGCGCCGAGCGCTTTGCGTGTTCCGATTTCTTTCGTCCGCTCCTTAACGCTCACGAACGTAATGTTCATGATGCCAATCGCGCCGACGAACAGCGAAAGCCCGGTGATGAATAGACCGGCAATAGCGATGGTATTTTTCACGGGATCAAGCGTGCTCTTGAATGCTTGTTGCTCGTTAATCGAAAAATCCTCCTTCTTTTCCGGCGGCAAACCGCGCACGCGCCGCATGATTCCAGTCAGCTCATCCTTGGCCTCGGCCAGCTTGGTTTTGTCCTTCACCTTCACGCGCACATCCGATTGGCCTTGATTCTCTCCCCGCGCGTCCAATTCGTTTTTCAAACTGAAGTATTTGTTAAAGGCCGCCAACGGCATCGCGACCATCGAGTCCCAGCTGAACAATCCAAGGAAAGTTCCTTGGCGAGCGTTCACGCCAATCACTTTGAACACATGGCCATTAATAAGAACAGATTTGTCGATGGGACTTTCCGATGGAAACAAAGCGTCAGCGACGTCGTAGCCAATCACCACTACTTGCGCACCACTGCGCGACTCTATCTCGTTAAAGAACCGGCCTTCCTTGCAGTCTATTGTCGATGTAACGGTGAAATCGGACGTGGTTCCAAGTGTGAAGACATTCTCCACTTGGTTTCCGCCATATTTGATTGAGCGCATCAGACTCGACGTCGGCACCGCGACCATCAGGTTTGAATTCGGCGTCGCGGCGGTTATTCGATTGATCGTCTCGGCGTATTCGGTCTGAATTTTTTTTCGGTCGCGGTAGTTCCACCAATCGTCTACCGGCTTCCACGGCCATTGCGTCACGTAAAGCACGTCATCACCAAGCACGGCCATGCTTTTATCGAAGCCGACTTGAATTCCTCCAATCGCGGTGCCCATCAGTGTGACAGCGACGATCCCAATAACGACACCGAGCGCGGTAAGGATTGACCGCGTCATGTTGGAGCGCATCTGCGCGTAAGCAATCCTCCAGCTTTCCTCCAGCTCGTAGAGAAAACGTTTCATAGGCCGGTCCGGCTCGGACTCCTAGCTGGCGACCGCCGCGTCGAGTTCAGGAATAAACCCGGCGTGATCCATTTCGATGATGCCGTCACGCAAATGAATGGTGCGACGAGCATGCGCGGCAATGTCGCGCTCGTGCGTGACCAAAATGATGGTGTGGCCGCGCTGATAAAGATCCTCGAGCAGTACCATGATTTCCTCGCCCGTCTTTGAATCGAGATTGCCGGTGGGTTCGTCCGCCAAAATGATGGACGGATCGTTTACGAGCGCACGGGCGATCGCGACGCGCTGCCGTTGGCCGCCGGACAACTCGTTAGGCTTGTGTTGGATGCGATCGCCCAATCCGACATCGGTTAGCGCTTGCGTCGCGCGTTCCACTCGAGTTTCCGGGTCCATTCCGGCGTAAATCAAAGGCAACTCGACATTGCGCAGACTGGTCGCGCGCGCGAGCAAGTTGAATGTTTGAAAGACGAAACCGATCTCCCGATTGCGGATCGCGGCCAGCTCATCGTCGTCCATCTCGGCGACGTTGCGCCCATTGAATTCGTAACGGCCAGATGTCGGAGTATCGAGACAGCCGAGCATGTTCATCAGCGTCGATTTGCCGCTGCCGCTCGGCCCCATCACGGCGAGATATTCGTTCCGCCGAATTTGCAACGAGACGCCGCGCAACGCGCGCACGATCTCTTCGCCCATCACGTAATCCTTGGTGATGTTTTCGATGTCGATGACGACCGGGCCGGGTTGTCTGACTGATTGCCGCGCGTCCATCATTAGATCGACATCTAGCCGCGATGCATTCTACTTTATTGCTTCCTTGTCGTAAGTCACTTTCGCGCCGTCTTTGAGTTTGCGACTGATCGCGCTGTAACTGCCGGAAATCACTTCATCGCCCGGTTGGACGCCGGTTTTGATTTCCATGTAAGTGTCGTCCGAAATTCCCGTGGTCACCTTGACCGATTGCGCTTTACCGCCTCTTTTCAAAAACACGACCTTGGCCAGTTTTTCACGCTCTTCTCGTTGCGCGGCCTTTTCCTGACGCTCGTTCACGTAATCGGCGTTGTTGTCGCCTTTATCGCGCGCAGCGCTTTTCAATTTTTTCTTTTCTATTTCTTCCGGGCTTAAGTTGCTATCGCCGGTTCGAATGGTGACTGCCTGCATCGGCACTGCGACCGCGTCTTTCACCATGTTGGTCTCAATGTCTGCCGTGCAACTCAGACCCGGCCGCAGCAAAACATCTTCCCGTTCCAAATTGATTTTCACTTCGAAATTGGTGACTTCTTCCTGGGTGCCACTGCCTGTCGTCTTTCCGGTGTTCCCAATTTGCGCCACCGTCCCTCTGAATTTGCGATCGCCGTAGGCGTCGATCTTCACATTCGCCTTGTCGCCGATCTTCACATTCGGAACGTCGTTCTCGTTTACATCGATAACGGCCTGCATTCGCGAAAGATCGGCCACACGCATGACTTCAGTGCCGGCGAATTGCCCGGTGGCGACGATGCGCTCGCCCAGTTTGCTGTTCAGGATCGTCACCGTTCCATTGATCGGCGAATAAACCGTGGTCTTGGAAAGTTGATCGCGCGCCTGGCTTGAGCCCGCCTGAGCCCGCTCGATTTCGTGCAGCGAACTTTCGAAGGTATTCTTCGCAACGTCGGAAGCGGCCTGGGCGTTGTTGTATTCCTGGATGGAGATCGTCTTTTTCGCGTACATGTCCTCGGCCCGCTTAAGATCCTGTTCCGTCTTCAACATCGTTGCCTTCTGTTGAAGATTGGTGGCTTTGGCCGCGCTGATGGCCGCCTCCTGTTGCTCGAGAAGGGCTTTGTAGGAATCGGGTTTTATTTTAACAAGGAGATCGCCTTTTTTTATCCCCATCCCGTCGGCCACCGGCAACTCGATGATTTCGCCCGCCACTTCGGGTGAAATTTTTACTTCCGTTTCCGGCTGCACCTTGCCGGTGGCGGAAACGGTCTGGAGAATCGTCTTACGCACCGCCTTTTCGGTTGTGACCGGGATCGGCTTCTCGCGCTTCGACAACAAGATCGAAACGATCAGCCAGAGCACCAAGAAACCGACAACGCCTATAATGATTTGACGTTTACGGGTGCTACGACGCTTCCGCTCGACTTTGGGTGCGGTTTCGGGGGCGGCTAAGGCTTGGTGCATGGGACTCAGGGGCAGGAAACGGTCAGAAGTAACCCTAGTTTAGACCTTTGCAAGCAAAACGCGTTCACAAGACCGACAATTGGATGCAGCAATCAGACCCGTTGGATTCAGCGAATTTGCTTTTAAGAACCGGACCGCTCGCGGATTCGGTTGATTGCCCATGCCGCGTGTTCTGCAATCAGAGGCTCCGAATCCAAGGCTGCTCGCTCCAAGGCCGGCAAATCTTCGCTTGTGCCGATATTACCGAGCGCGACGCAAACGTTTCGCAAAAATCCACGTCGCTTGATCCGTTTGATTGGCGAATTACGAAAAAGATCGCGGAACTCCGCCTCGTCCAGGCGCAAATAATCTCGCGGCGCATAGGCGGTCGTCGATTTTCGCGCGGCGAATGCAGATTCACGCGAGACTTTCGCAAACCGATTCCATGGGCACGCGTCCAGACAATCGTCGCAGCCGAAAATGCGGTCGCCGATCAACGGGCGAAGCTCGAGCGGAATCGAGCTTTTCAGTTCGATCGTGAGATAGGAAATGCAGCGCCGCGCATCTAATTTGTGCGGCGCTGTAATCGCGCCCGTCGGACAAGCGTTGATGCAACGCTCGCAGGTGCCGCAACGATCTCGCGCCGGGTCATCCGCCGGCAATTCGAGCGTGGTCAAAATCTCCGCCAGGAAAAACCACGTCCCGAGTTTCTCGTCGATCAGCATCGTGCTCTTGCCGTGCCAACCGATTCCAGCCTGGGCCGCATGATCACGCTCTAAAACCGGGCCGGTATCGACATAACATTTTTGCCGCCCGCCAAGGTTACTCAGGAAGATATCGATCTTATCCAGCTTCGCCGCGATCACGTCGTGATAATCGTCGCCCCACGCGTAGCGCGCGATACGACCACGCGCTTTTTGTTCTGTGGTGGCAGGTCCGAGCCGGACAGGCACTGGCTCGGCTGCGTTTCCGCCGCCCTGAAAATAATTCAGGGCCAAAACGATTATCGATTTAGCGCCATGTAGGACTTTTTGCGGCTCGCGACGTTTCTCCGTGGCGCGCGCCATGTACTCCATCTCACCATGCGCGCCTTCATCCAACCAATCATCGAATTCGTCCGCATGGGCTGGGGTAGAACACGCGGCGACGCGACACGAATCAAAGCCGAGCTCTCGCGCAAACTGAACTAGCCGCATCTTCACCTCATTGCCAGCCGCGCCCAAGCGTTGCGAAGGCGGGTCGATCTTAGCAGTCGCATTCATTGTCGGAGCGAACTGACTTCCTCCAGCCTGTTCAGAATTGTTTCCGCAACTTCATCATGAGTCAGCGTGGACGTATCGACCCGTAAATCTGCGGCTGCGGCATACAGCGATTCTCGCTCTCTGAATAATTTTGAAAAGACTGCGCGCGGATTCTCTTTTTGGAGCAGAGGCCGATCGTTCCGCCGCGCAGCGCGCTCAAAGAGGGTTGCCTCTTCGGCCGTGACCCAGATCACTGTCCCGAGCTGTTTCAAAAGATCGACATTCTCCGCCCGAAGAACAATTCCGCCGCCGGTCACGACAATCGCCGGCCTCTCCGGCGCCAATTTGCGGAGCACGTCTGTTTCTGCGATGCGGAATCGTTCTTCACCGTGCTTTTCAAAAATTTTCGCGATCGGAATTCCAAATTGTGCCGCCACCATTTCATCGATGTCCAGGCGAGCCAGCCCCGTGCGTTGTTGCAGACAACGGCCGACAGAAGATTTCCCGGCTCCCATCATTCCGATGAGCACGATCGATTTGGCCGCGTTCACGGTGCAATATCTCATTAACACCCGGCTTCAGCCAGGTGACTTTGCCTCGCCGCTCTAACTAAGCCGTTTAAACGGCTTAGTTAGACAGGCACCGTTTAACACCGCGCTGAAGCGCGGTGTTGATAAGAGTTCGGGGCGGAAAGTAGTTGCGATGACTGAATGGCCGACCAAACTCCGGTATGCCGCCGCCGAAATTTTTGGTCGCCGTCGTGATGGGGAGCAAGTCGGATTGGGAGACGATGCGACACGCCGTTGAAACCCTCGACCAGCTCGGTGTGCCTAACGAGTCGCGCGTGCTCTCGGCGCACCGGACGCCCGATGCAACCGCAGAATTCGCACGCAACGCGGCCGACCGTGGACTTCGTGTCATCATTGCCGGCGCCGGCGGCGCTGCGCATTTGGCCGGAGTAATTGCTGCGCATACCGTGCTTCCGGTGCTTGGCGTTCCGATCCAATCAAAGCTGCAAGGCCTTGATTCGCTCTTGTCCACCGCCCAAATGCCCAGCGGAATTCCAGTCGGCACACTCGCGATTGGCGATGCAGGTGCAAAAAACGCCGCCCTGCTCGCAGCTGCCATCCTCGCTACCGGCGATAAGAAGCTGCGGCAAAAACTGGAAGCGTATCGCAAGAAGCAATCCGACAGCGTCCTCTCCGCGAAACTGCCGAAGTGAAGACGGAAATTTCAACCGACCGCAACGCGGCGGTTGAATTGCTGCGCAACGGCCAAGTGGTCGCGTTGCCGACCGAAACTGTTTACGGGCTGGCCGCCGATGCGTTGGACCCTATTGCGGTCACCAAAATTTTCGAAGCAAAGGGACGTCCGCGTTTCGACCCGCTCATCGTTCATCTTCCGGATCATGATTGGTTGGAAAAAATCGCCGCGCTTCCGGCGCCTGATCGACAACTGGTTTTCCAGCTCGGCGAAAAATTCTGGCCCGGCCCATTCACAATGGTTTTGCCGAAACGAGAGATTGTTCCGGAAATCGTGACGGCGGGCCTGGACACAGTCGCAGTTCGAATCAGTGGGCATCCAGCGTTCGCCGAAATCATTCGCGCATTCGGAAAACCGCTCGCTGCGCCCAGCGCCAACCGCTTCGGTCGAATCAGTCCGACAACGGCGAAGCATGTCCTGGACGAACTCGACGGGCACATTTCGCTCATCATCGATGCAGGCCCAACCACGCACGGAATTGAATCCACGATCGTCGCAGTCCGCGACGGCAAGATCGACATCTTGCGGCGGGGACCGGTCACATCGGAACAATTATCGGCATTCGGTAAAGTCGATATTGCGAAAGAGCGGGAGAAAATTTCTGCGCCCGGACAGTTACCGTCACACTACGCGCCCAAAACACCGTTGCGCATTGTTGATGATTTAAAATTGTTCGCGCCGGAAAGGAACGAGCGTTGCGCATTGCTCGCGTGGAATCCAGTTAAGAACGACGAGCGTTTCGGTGCTGTTCGAAATTTGAGTGAGAAACAGGATCTCCGCGAAGCGGCCGCGAATTTGTTTCGCTCCTTGCGCGAGCTCGACGAGCTCGATCTCGATCTTATCGTTGCAGAACGAGTTCCTGGGCAGGGACTCGGGGCTGCGATTTTGGATCGGTTGCAGCGCGCGTCGCACGCTTAGGATCGAACGCAAGACAGGCTTGAATGAAACCTTTGAAGAGCGGGTGCGGCTTGTTCGGTTTGCTTTGAAATTCCGGGTGATATTGGCAGCCGACGAAATAAGGATGATCCCGAAGCTCAATCAATTCCGCCAGCGTGCCATCCGGAGACGTTCCGGAAATGACGAAGCCTTTTTCGTTCATCCGGTCGCGATATTTCATGTTGAACTCGTAACGGTGCCGGTGCCGCTCCATCACTTCGGGCTGGCCGTAAATTTTTTCGGCGAGTGTTCCCTTCGCGATCTTGGTCGGCCAAGTTCCCAGCCGCATGCTCGCGCCTTTGCTGTGAATCTTTTCCCGCTGCTCCTCGAGCAATGAAATGATCGGGTCGGGTGTGTCCGGATCGAATTCGGTGCTATTTGCTTTTTTAATTCCACAAACGTCTCGCGCGAATTCGATCGTTGCGACCTGCATGCCAAGACAAAGCCCGAGATACGGAATCCCATTCTCGCGAGCGTAACGCGCCGCTTTAATTTTTCCTTCGACGCCGCGCTCTCCGAATCCGCCAGGAATTAAAACACCGACGACATCTTTGAGCTGGGTGCCGACGCGGTCCTGCAGCGATTCGGCATCGACCAGTTTCAAATCGATCCCACAATCCTGACTCGCGGCGGCATGAGTAAGCGATTCGTAAATGCTTTTGTAAGCGTCCTGTAAATGAATGTACTTTCCGACGACCGCGATCTTGACTCGCTTTTGCGGACTGATCACGCAATCGACAAATTTTTTCCAATTGGTCAGGTCCGGTTCCGGAGTTTTCAGTTGCAACAGATCGCAAACGAGTTTGTCCAACCCCTCTTCGTGCAACATCAACGGAACTTCATAAACCGTGTGCTCGACATCGCGCGCTTCGATCACCGCTTTTTCCGAGACGCTGCAAAACATCGACAACTTCTGTCGCAATTCGCGGTCGATCGATTTCTCGCTGCGGCAAATTAGGACCTGCGGTTGCAAACCGATCTCGCGCAATTTGGCGACACTTTGCTGCGTCGGTTTTGTTTTCAACTCCGCCGCCGCTTTGATGTAGGGAACGAGCGTGACGTGCACGTTCACCACGTTCTGACTGCCGGCTTCGAGAATGAATTGCCGAATCGCTTCCAGAAATGGCAGGCCCTCGATGTCACCAGTCGTGCCGCCGATTTCGGTAATGACAACCTCATACTTCGTTTCGTCGGAGATCTCGCGGATCCGATCTTTGATCACGTCGGTGACATGGGGAATCACCTGCACCGTTTTCCCGAGGTAATCGCCGCGGCGCTCTTTTAAGATGACGCTCTCGTAAACCTGACCGCTGGTGAGATTGTTGTGGCGCGAGAGAACGCAATTGGTGAAGCGCTCGTAATGTCCGAGATCGAGATCGGTCTCGGCGCCGTCGTTCAGCACGTAAACTTCACCGTGCTGGAACGGATTCATCGTTCCAGGATCGACATTGAGATAGGGATCGAACTTTTGCAGAACGACCCTCAAACCGCGCGCTTCCAGCAGTGTCCCGAGGGAAGCAGCCGCCAAGCCTTTGCCTAACGAACTGACTACGCCGCCAGTGACGAAAATGTATTTCATCGAGAGACTCCCCGGCGTTTTGCGCGAGCCAGTTTTTGCTCGAGCGCTTTTGCGTCAGCCGGCGTGTCTACGCCAGGCGATCCATGTTTCGTGACGAGCACATGAACCTTTACACCATTTTCAAGAGCGCGCAATTGCTCGAGTGATTCTGCGCGCTCCAACGGTGTCGGTTTCCACCTCACGAAATCCAACAGCGCCTTGCGGCGAAAACCATAAATACCTTGATGCCGCAGATACTTTATCGGGGCGGTGCGATTGCGAGGAAAGGGGATCGCGTAGCGCGAAAAGTAAACCGCGTCGCCGTCAAGATTGACGATTACCTTGACTTGATGCGGCGACGAAGCTTCAGCAGCGTTCCCGAACGGATGCGCGGCGGTCACGATGTCGATCGTGCGATCGGAACGCAGCGTTTCCACAAAGCGATCGAGCAGAGCCGGCTCGGTGAGCGGCTCGTCGCCCTGGATATTTATAACAAGACCAAACTGTCTGGCTTTCCGGGCCACTTCGGCAATTCGATCGGTCCCGCTTTGGTGCTTCGGCGAGGTCATCGCAACCTCCGCGCCCCAAGCGAAAGCTGCTTTGGCGATCCGCATGTCATCGGTGGCGATGATGATTGCGTCTAATTTCTTCGCCCGACGACAACGTTCCCAAACGTGTCGAAGAAGCGGTTTGTTTGCAATGAGATGCAGCGGTTTTCCCGGGAAACGCGTAGACTGCCATCGTGCCGGAATTATCCCAACAGCCTTCATTTTGTCGCCTTCAGGATGATTTCGGCGGCAGCCGGGAGATCTTCCGCCACCCAGTCGGCGCAGCTGTCGCCGGTCATTTTGTCAAAGCCGGTCCGAACGCGGATCGCGCGGACGCCGGCGTTGTGAGCGCATTCAGTGTCGATCTCCTTGTCGCCGATCAGAAAGGAATGCCCAAGATCGACATCGTGGTCGCGGGCCGCTTCAAGAACCATCCCCGGCGCCGGCTTCCGGCATTTTGAAGGCTGGCCGGGCGGATCGGGACAGAAGTAGGTCACGTCGATCAAATTGTCTCCGAGCTGGCGCGAAACCTCGGCCTCCACCGCGCGATATTGCTTTTCGGTGAAAAAGCCGCGCCCGATTCCGCTTTGATTCGTGATGACGATAATTTTGTATCCGGCTTTTTTCAGCCGGCTTAATGCCGCAGCGGCTCCCTCGAAAATCTGAACTTGTTTCGGATCGGAGCAGTAATCGGCGTCGTGCATAATGGTGCCGTCGCGATCGATGAACACAGCGCGGGACTTCGCCCTAGTCGAAGTCATGTTCGAAGCTCGAAATCAGTTCGTCGCGGGTTACTGTTGCCGTGCCCAGTTTTCCGACAACCACAGCGCTGGCGTGATTGGCGATTTGCGCGGCTTCGAGCGGCGTTGCGTTGCAAACCAGCGCGAGCGTGAACATCGCGATGGCGGTGTCGCCCGCGCCCGACACATCGAAAACATCTCGCGCCTTCGTCGGAATGTGATGCGGGCGTTTGCCTTTCTCGAAAAACATCATCCCATGTTCGCCGAGAGTGACGAGAAGGTATTGCACGCTCCATTTTTGAAGAAGTTCCTTCCCAGCATGGACAAGATCGACATCTTTGTTCGGCGATATCTCCAAATCGCGGCTTGGAATTCCGGCGGCGAGAAATGCTTCCGCCCGGTTTGGTTTGACGGCCGTCATTCCGCTCCAGTCGATCAGGTTGTGCGGATTCGGGTCGGCCGTAACGATTTTCTTGGCCGCGCGGGCCTGACGCGCGATTTGCGAAACCAGCTCGCGGGTTAAGAACCCTTTGCCGTAATCTTCGAAGATGATCGCATCAATCTCACCCAGTCGTTTTCCGACTGCAGCCGCAACTTTCGCGACCTGCTTGGCCGACGGCGAAGCGACTTTTTCGCGGTCGACCCTTACCACCTGTTGGTGGCGGGCAATGATCCGCGTCTTAACAATGGTCGGGAACTTTTCATCTTCGAGTGAATCCGAGATGTCGATCTTTCGCTCGGCCAAAAGTTCGCGGAGCTGTTGACCGCTCCGGTCTTTCCCGGTCAAGCCGATCACTGAAACTCGATCGATAAGTTCGCGCAGATTGCGGGCGACGTTGGCGGCGCCGCCGGGAAAGAAACTTTCGCCCGTCACCTCGACCACCGGCACCGGCGCTTCCGGCGAAATCCGTCCGACCTTGCCCCAAACAAATTCGTCGAGCATCAGATCACCAATTACGAGAATGCGCTTGGACGCAGCCCGGTCGAGAATTAGGCGGAGCCTTTTTAAGTCCATAGGGCGGGCGACGTGCGATGCTCGGCAGAAGGAATATACTGGCGTGATAGGCTCAAAATAGTTAGGCGCTGGGATTTGTGTGGGGATGCAGTTCTGCTTAGAATGGCTTCATTAATCCTGAATACTAAGCCGAAATCAACAGTCGAAGCTGCCGATGATATCCTTTTCTAAAAGTTTGAAACTCAGCGTAATCGCGTTGCTTGGAGTAACGCTCTATGCTGGCGCCACGCCCGCGCCGCAACGAATCGACGTCAAGCAGATGTCGAAGAAAGTCGAAAATGTGGTGGTTCCGCTGCCAAATGAAATATTCGGCGCGCTCAATAAGCTCGGCTCGGTCAACTGGCGCGAATACGTCCGGACCGAGAAAAGCAGTAACTTCACCGAACGGCCGCGAATTGCACTCCTGCTCGGGACTGTGATTGCCGATGGATTCATCGCGGTGCAGGCGGAAGACGCTCCAGCGGTGAAGGAAATCGGGCAGCGGGTCTTGAATTTGTCCAAAGGCATTGGCGTTGGCAATTCGATCACGCCCCACGCCAAGGCGATCACTGAAGCGGCCGACAAGCGCAAATGGGAGAATGTGCGTCAGGAACTCGATCGCACTCAAAGCAGTGTCCAAGCCGCCATGAACGAAGTGCACGACGAAAAATTATCGCAGCTGGTCAGTCTCGGCGGCTGGCTTCGCGGCACTCAAGTGTTGAGCTCGGTGGTGACGAAACATTTTTCGGCCGATGGGGCCGAGTTGCTCCATCAACCCGATCTGCTTGTTCATTTTCAAACGCAACTTCAGGCAATGCCTGAATTTAATCTCCCGATCATCCGCGACATCCAGAGTGGTTTGGGCGAAGTGAGGCCGCTGGTCGACGTCGGCTCGTCGCACATTTCGCCGGAATCAGTCCGGAGGATCAACGAGATCACAACGCGGCTGGATAGCGGGATCGTGACACGGGATTGAGGGCGCTCCGATGAACCGCTTCACAAAAATCAGCTTGCAGGTGAGCCTGTGCCTGGTCGTTTGCTTTGCACTTCCGCGCGGCGCGGCCGGAACGGTAGATGACGCCCAATCGTTCGCGCTCCAAGCGGCTGAGCCTTACGTCAAGGAAGGTTTCCAAGTCCGCGAAGATTATTGGGGCGGCGATCTCGGTTCAGGCGAGAAGAAGGCCGTGCGGCAACAATTATTCAAAGGCAACGAATATTGGTTCTGGCTGGGAACGGAAGTGGAGCGTGCAAAAATCTCCGTCCACATCTACGATTCCGAAGGAAAACTGGCCGAGCAGCCGGACAGTTGGGAAAAAGGTCATTTCGCCGCTGCCCATGTGATCCCGAAAGCGACCGGCAGCTATTTCATTATCGTCGCGGTCGAAGAGTCGCCCGAGGAACGGACGCATTGGGCGCTGGTTTATGGCTTCCGCTAAATCGCGACGCGTGGTTGTCGGTTTTGTAGTTGCGCAGCCGCGCCGTAGTCCCGCCACCGCGGGGCGAAGGCGGGTCGATCTTTGATGAGCGAAACGCGCACCCTGCATTTCGAAAACGCCCGCCAACTGCAATCGCTTTACGCGAACGATCTTAAACTTTTGAAAAGCTTGGAGGATTCGCTCGGCGTCAAAGTCACCACCCGCGAAGGTTGGGTAAAACTTGAAGGCGAGCCGGAGAAAATCGACAAGGCCCAGCGCGTCTTCGATCAACTGGAAGAAGCGCAAAAGAAAGGCGTGCCCATTCAGAAACACGAATTTCAATACGCGCTCAACTCGGTCAGCGAATCGCGTGGCGACAATCTCACTGACGCCGTCTCGATGAAAATCACGACGTCGCCGCGCAAAGCGCCAATCGTGGCGCGCTCAGCCGGGCAACGCAATTACGTCGAAGCGATCGAC
Organism: Verrucomicrobiota bacterium; assembly: GCA_003218705.1. Taxonomy (GTDB): domain Bacteria; phylum Verrucomicrobiota; class Verrucomicrobiia; order Chthoniobacterales; family UBA10450; genus AV40. Next base: position 14,594 of record QHOI01000118.1, read on the forward strand.
AAGCATGACATCGTTTTCGGCATCGGGCCGGCCGGCACTGGAAAGACTTATCTCGCGGTTGCGATGGCGGTGTCTGCGTTGAAAAAGGATCAGGTCAGCCGAATCATCTTAACTCGTCCGGCGGTGGAAGCGGGTGAAGCGCTCGGATTTTTGCCGGGCGAACTCGAACAAAAGATCGCGCCGTATTTGCGTCCGCTTTACGATGCGCTCCGCGATATGCTCGAGCCGGAAGAGATCGAACGGTCGATTGCGCGGCAGACGATCGAAGTTGCGCCGCTCGCTTACATGCGTGGTCGAACCTTGAACAACGCATTCGTGATCCTCGATGAAGCCCAGAACACGACGACCGAGCAAATGTTCATGTTACTCACGCGCATCGGTCCTCGTTCCAAATGTGTGATTACCGGCGACGTAACCCAGATCGATTTGCCGGCAAACAAGCGTTCCGGTGTAGTCGAAGCGTTGCAGGCACTGAAAAATGTTCCTGGAATATCGATTGTTTATTTCAACGAGCGCGACGTGGTACGTCATGAGCTGGTCCGTTCCATCATAACCGCTTACCAGCAGCACCGCTCACCCGCGCCATCCGCGCGTAAATGAAAGATCGGGTCCGAGCCGGACAGGCACTAACCTAATATGTTCGATTTTTTAAGACGCAGACGACTTCTCCGGCGCGGCCTCGCTTCAAAAAAGACGAGGCGTCGCCGCACCCGCAACGAATTGCTGCGCGGTCTCGAGTCCGCATCCTACGTCAAAGTCTTCATTCTTGCCGCTTTCATTGCGGGGTTGGCATTTCTGATCTTTAGCGGCCAGCAGCCGGAACCGACTAAGAATTTCGTGATCGCATTGCTGTTTTTCGCGACCGCGATCGTGCAACTCTGGATCAATCGGCCCGGAACGTTTTCCCAGAACTCGCGTGTCTTTCTGGTTTTCGGAACGATCTTTGTCCAGCTCGCAGCGACCAAAGTCATTCTCGTCTTATCGAGCGAGCAGGTGTTTAAGTTTCTCACCCCAGAAATGGGCTGGTTGCTCGCCCCCTACGCATTTGCCCCGCTGGTGCTGAGTGTTTTGTTGGGGCGCAATCACGGACTTTACGCCGCCGTCTTCGTCAGTTTGTGGAGCAGCATTTTGTTCGGCCGGATCGATGCGTCGCTTCTCGTCATCAGTTTGATCAGCGGTTTCACCGCCGTTTATCTCACTCTCCAAGTTCGCCGGCGCGGCCAATTGATTCGCGCCGGTGTCGGCGTTGGTCTCGCCATTTGGCTTTCCTCGCTGAGTTTCGGAATGATCGGTCCGATCAATTTATTTCCACCGATGGACAACGATTGGGGAATGGTCGGCCTGCAAAGCGCGCTCACACTCGGCAACGGAATTATCACCGCCATGATTGTCGGCGGCGCGTTGCCCATGCTCGAGCATCTTTTCCAAATCACGACCGACGTTTCGTGGCTCGAGTTGTCCGATTTGAATCATCCGCTGTTGCGCCGGATGACGATCGAAGCGCCGGGGACCTATCATCACAGTTTGGTCGTAGCGAATCTGGCTGAGGCCGCCGCCGAAAAGATCGGAGCCAACGCCACGCTCTGCCGTGTTTGCTCTTATTTCCACGACGTCGGCAAATTGGTGAAGCCGGAATATTTCACCGAGAACATGAACTTCGAGCGCAACCCTCACGATGATCTCGCGCCAAGCATGAGTGCCCTTATCATTATCGCGCACGTAAAGGAAGGCGTCGATCTCGCCCTCAAAAACAAACTGAACCAGCGCATCATCGACATCATCCAGGAACACCACGGCACCTCGCTCGTCTATTATTTCTATCAGCGCGCGATCCAACAGCAGGAAGACGCGCGCGCTGGCGGGAAAATCATGAACATCCGCGAGGAAGACATTCCTGAAGTGCAGGAAGAAAGTTTTCGTTACGGCGGGCCGAAGCCGCAGACTAAAGAAAGCGCCATTGTCAGCCTGGCCGACATCGTCGAGAGCGCGTCACGAAGTCTGGAAAAGCCGACTCCGCAAAAAGTCGAACAACTTGTCAACGAACTGATCGAGGAGCGGATCGCCGATGGGCAGCTCGATGAATGCGATCTCACTCTCGGCGAATTGCGAGTTATCGCCAAACGATTTCGATTCACCCTCATGACAATGCTCCACACGCGGATCGCTTATCCCAAACACGAATCGAAGTTCACGCCGAGCGACGATGACAGGCTGCGACCAGACGTCATGGCATCGTTGCGTAAACCGGCGTCCGCTCCGCCTGTCTCCGCCGCGTGAGTTGTGCTGTGGTGGATCGAGCAGTCCGTAATGCCAGTCCGGCTCGGACCTCGATGTTATTATGTGCGGCGAAGCCGCGTTTGTTTTAGCATCGCCCGACAGATCGTGGCCGCGAGAAACCCCACAGAAACTCTTAAGTGGAATCTTCTCATCAGAAGAATTTCACAATTCCGGCGGTCTTGCTCGGGGTTCGCGATCTTTGGCAGTGGCGGTGCTGGGACGAGTGACGAAGGGGCCGCCTTCGAGGGATGCGGCTTTAGTAAACGCGACGTCGGGCATTTCGCTGGGAAGACCTTCCAAAGGAAACTCTTTTCGCAACGGAAAGAACGGATAGCCGTCCCACATCAGAATCCGACGGAGATCGGGGTGACCTTTGAATTTGATTCCCATCATGTCGTAAATCTCGCGCTCGTGCCAATTCGCCGTCGGCCAGAGATCGGAGATGGTGTCGACCTGCTCGTCTTCCGAAATCTTTAGTTTCAATCGGAGATGAACCGCCAGCGTCATTGAGTAAAGCTCGTAAACAATTTCGAAGCGCGGATCTTCGCCGAAATTGTCGATGCTGGTGATGTCGATCAAATAATCGAATGAGAGATCATGGCGGGAGAATTTTGCGACTTCGCGCAGGTCGGCGGGCAAGATGGTGTAAGTCGTTTCGCCGCGGAACTCAGTTTTGTCCTGAAGTTTTTGTCCGAACAGTTTGCCTAACGAGTCGAGAAGCTCTTGCCCAGTCATCTGAAGAAAGGATGAAGGTTGAGGGATGAGGGATGAAAGAAAATCCCTCGTTTCGCCCGGGATAACACAGCATTCATGCAACCGCGCCAGCTAATTTCTTCGTCCATTCTGGCTTTTGCGCGGCGAATGATTTCTCCCCCGAAATCTTTTCCTGCAATTTCATCAGGCCGGCTAAGAGTGCTTCCGGACGCGGCGGGCAACCGGAAATGTAAACATCGACGGGAATAAGTTGGTCGATTCCCTGCAAGACCGCGTAGGAGCGATACATTCCGCCGGTAGAAGCGCACGCGCCCATGGCGATGACGTATTTCGGCTCCGGCATTTGTTCGTAAATCCGTTTCACGGCCAGCGCCATTTTGTAGGTGACGGTGCCGGCCACGATCATCACGTCGCATTGTCGTGGCGAAAAACGCATCACTTCGGCGCCGAACCGCGCGATGTCGAACCGCGACGCGGCGGTGGCCATTAATTCAATCGCGCAACACGCGAGCCCCATCGGCATCGGCCAAAGCGAATTTTTGCGCACCCAATTGAAGGCGGCATCAAGCCGGGTAAAGATGACGTTGCCTTCGATTTTGGAGTCGTAAGCGGTCGCGTGGGTGTCGGCCATGGAGCAAGCCTAACGTGGCGAACCGCGCGTGCAAGATCGACAATCAGCGTAGGATTGTCGTTAACACCTGGCCGGGTGATTTTCCGCTCGAGTAACAACGAAAAGCCGTTTAAACGGCTTTCGGAATTTGGAGCTTGCGTGGCGCGCACCGGTCTGAAGACCGGTGTTAATTGAGATTCGTCCGCGCTCCATTGACCTCAATCGCCCGCTCGGTGATTGTCATAACTCGCGTGGCGAGCGGTTCGGTGAACCGCCCCTACCTAACAGAACCGATGAAGCAAACAACCCAGCGCACTCATCTCGACGAACTCGAGAACCAGAGTATTTTCATTTTTCGCGAGGCGTATCACGCGTTCAAGAACATCGCCATGCCCTGGTCGATGGGAAAAGATTCGAACGTGCTGATCTGGCTGGCGCGGAAAGCGTTTTTCGGCCGGGTGCCGTTTCCGGTTCTGCATATCGACACGACCTACGAATTTCCGGAAATGCTCGAGTTTCGGGAGTGGGCAAAGAAACATCATAATTTGAATCTGATCGTGAAGATCAACATTGAAGCGCGCGAGCGTGGGATCGGCTACGAAACGCACGACCCGGTCACGGTGACGCACGAATTGAAAACAGTCGCGCTCCAGCAAGTGCTGGCGGAATACAAATGGGACGCGCTGATTACCGGAATCCGGCGCGACGAAGATCCGACGCGCGCAAAGGAACGATATTTTTCACCGCGCAACGCGCAGTTCGAATGGGATTACAAAGACCAACCGCCGGAATTCTGGGGACAATTCGCAACCAGCTCCGCCAAAGGCGAGCACGTTCGTGTCCAACCATTGCTCGATTGGACCGAAGTCGATGTCTGGCGCTACATCCAGCGTGAGAATATTCCGATCCCGCAAATGTATTTTTCGCGAAACGGGAAACGGTTCCGTTCGTTAGGTTGCAGCCCGATCACGCATCCTATCAAAAGCAACGCTTCGAACATCGACGAGATCATTGCCGAGCTTGAAGCGACAAAAGTTGGTGAGCGTGCCGGCCGCGCTCAAGATCATTACGAGCGCAATGCGATGCAGAAGCTAAGAGCCAAGGGATTTTTGTGATGCAAAAAGCAAACGTCCAACGCTCAACGTCCAACGCTCAACGTCCAACTCAGACCGACCAGCGCGACGTCGGAATTCCGTTGCGAATCGTGTTTGTGGGCCATGTGGATCATGGGAAGTCCACTCTCATCGGAAGAATCTTGCATGACACGGACAGTCTTCCGGAAGGCAAGATCGAGATGGTGAAGAAGGCGTGCGCGGCGGAGGGAATGGAATTTGAGTTCGCGTTCGTGCTCGATGCGTTGCTCGAAGAGCAGAAACAAAACGTTACGATCGACACGACCGAGATCCGGTTCAAAACCAAGCGGCGCAAATACATCATCATCGACGCGCCGGGGCACAAGGAGTTCTTGAAGAACATGATCACCGGCGCATCGCGGGCGGACGCGGCTGTACTGGTGATTGCTGCGAACGAAGGAGTCCGCGAACAAAGCCGTCGGCACGCGTATCTGCTCAGCCTGCTTGGAATCAAGCAGCTGATCGTGGTGGTGAACAAAATGGACCTTGCGGATTTCTCGGAGGAAAAATTTCAGGAGATCGAAAAAGAATATCGAAAGTTTCTCGCGGAACTTGGACTGGAAGCGCGGGTGTTTGTTCCAGCGTCAGCAAAAAACGGGGACAACGTTGCGAGCACGAGCTCGCCTTCGGACGAGTCCGTCCGTATGGCGGATAAGAAAATGAAATGGCATCGCGGTCCGAGCGTGCTCGAAGCGCTCGATTTGTTGGAGCCGCAAAGCGCCGATGTCGATCTTCCGCTGCGGTTTTGCGTGCAGGATGTTTATCGATTCGATGAGCGCCGCATCATCGCCGGTCGAATCGAGACCGGAAAGCTGAGGGTGGGGGACGAGCTGGTTTTTTCGCCCGCGAACAAGGCTTCGAAAGTTCAATCGATTGAAGAATGGGGTGGAAATGGCGATGGGGAAGCGGTTGCCGGCGATTCAATCGGGATCACGCTGACAGAGCAAATCTTTGTCGAGCGCGGCTACGTCGCTTCGCACCAAACGGACACGCCGATCGAGGCAAACCGGGTTCATGCCGATGTGTTTTGGATCGTACGCGAGCCGATGCGAAGCGGCCGCCTCTACGATTTGCGTTTGGCGACCCAGGAAGTGAAATGCGAAATCGTCTCTATCGATCAGGTGATGGATTCATCCAGTCTCGAATCCACGACCGAGAAACGCGAACAGCTCGAGCGCAATGAAGTGGGCCGCCTCACGATTCAAACCCGCAGTCCGCTGGTGATCGACAATCACGATCGAATCCCGAAGCTCGGGCGCTTTGTCATTGTCGACGATGACCAGATTTGCGGCGGCGGCACAATTTTTGGCGGCGTTTACACCGATCGTATCGTCGCCAAGAGCAAAAACATCTTCTGGGTCGAAGGAAAGATCACGGCGGAGGCACGGGCGGCGCGAACCGGCCATCGTGGCGCGGTGGTCTGGTTCACTGGATTGTCGGGCGCCGGAAAATCGACAATCGCTCAAGCGCTCGAGCGCGAACTCTTCGCGCGCGGGATGCAAACTTACGTCCTCGACGGTGACAACATTCGACACGGACTGAATTCCAATCTCGGGTTTTCACCCGAAGACCGGGTCGAAAATATCCGTCGCGTGAGCGAAGTGGCGAAACTAATGGCGGATTCTGGCGTCGTTGCGATCACGGCTTTCATTTCACCTTACCGAATGGATCGCCGCCGCGCGCGAGAGATTGTACTCGAAGGCAACGCCGAGTTTGTGGAAGTGTTCGTGGACGCGCCGCTGGCAGTGTGCGAAGCGCGGGATCCAAAAAATCTCTACAAGAAAGCGCGCGCCGGTGAGATCCGTGAGTTTACCGGAATCGACGCACCTTATGAACCGCCGGAAGACGCCGAGATCAATGTTCACACCGATCGTCAGACGGTGAACGAATCGGTCGCCACGATCCTCGAAGGATTATTGCCGCGACTAAAACCGGAACAAGCCGATGCCTGACTCGAAAGATGTCGATGTTATGATTCGCGCGGCCGAAGCCGCCGATGTCGAGGAATTGGCAGACTTAATGAGGCAGCTCGGATACGAAACGCGTGCATCGGAAATGCAAATGCGAATGGAAGCGATTTGCGCGAACAAAAATTACGCGACGTTTGTCGCTGTGAGCAAAGGCAAAGTCTGCGGAATGGTCGGCACATTCACGTGTTACAGCTACGAACATAACAGTCTGTCGGGCAGAATTCTTGCGCTGGTCGTATCAGAAAAGATGCGCGGGCGGGGCGTCGGCCATGCGCTCATTGCTGTCGCCGAAAAAGATCTCGCCCAAAAAAATATTCCACGCGTGGCGGTGAATACGCGATTCGAGCGCAAGGAAGCGCACGAGTTTTACGAAAAAGCCGGCTACAAGCGCAACGGGTTCCGCTTCGTGAAAGAATTGCCGATGTCGGCGGACTAAAGTCCGAGGTGCGAGCCGCACAGGCCCTAGACTGGCAGTAAACAGAACGCGCGGGAATCAGCCCGCAGCCTGGGTCGGGTAATCGATGATGTTGACGTGACTCGACTCGATCACGTCGTGGACGATTTTGCCGAGCTCGGCGGCCTCGTACGGTTTGGCGATGACCCCGCGGAAACCGAAGTCTTGATAACGACTCATCGTTGCGTCAGTGGCATAACCGCTTGAGACAATCGCGTTCACCGTCGGATCGATCTCGATTAATTTCTTAAGGGCCTCTTTTCCGCCCATGCCGCCCGGAAGAGTAAGATCAAGAATGACGGCATCGAAGCGTTCGCCGGCTCCGAATTTTTCCCGATAAATGTTCACACCTTCGAGCGCGGTGGCCGCTTGCCAAACTTTGTAGCCAAGCCGCGTCAACGTGAATTCAACCAGATCGCGAATAGCGTCTTCGTCGTCGACCACAAGCACGCGACCCGTTCCAGACATTGCCGGAGTGAAGGTTCGCGGCGCTTCAACCGGCATTTCCTGATCGAGCGCCGCCGGCAGATAAATCGTGAACATCGTACCGACGTGCACTTCAGATTCGACCGTCATCAGACCGTTGTGGTTTTTGACAATCGAGTAAGCGGTGGCGAGGCCAAGTCCATTGCCTTTTGGTTTGGTGGTGAAGTAGGGGTCGAAAATCCGTTTCATGTATTTTTCAGGTATGCCCACGCCTTCGTCGCGGATGCGGATTCGAACGTAATCTCCCGGCGCGAGATCGGGAATGACTGCGTCACTAGTGTCGTAACAAAAATTCTCGCAACTGACATGTAGCGTGCCACCATTTGGCATCGCTTGGTCGGCGTTGACCACGAGGTTCGCGATGACCTGACTGATCTGGCCGGCGTCGATTTCGGCCGACGAGAGATCGGCGCCGAATTCAAACTCGCTCCGGTTGTGACTGCCGCGCAGCGAGAAGCTAACCGTGTCTTGAATTAATTTTCCGATCGAAGCGGTCTTCTTAATTGGCGTCCCGCCGCGAGCGAAAGTCAGAAGTTGCTGAGCGAGATCACGCGCGCGTAGCGACGCATTCTTCGCATCGTCCAAACGCTCGGCCATTTCGTCGTCCGGCGGAAGAAGCACTGAGGCGAGGGAAATGTTGCCGATAATCGCGGTGAGAAGGTTGTTGAAATCGTGCGCAATGCCGCCGGCGAGGAGGCCGAGTTGCTCGAGCGTCTCCGCTTTGCGCCGCTCTGTTTCGGCCCTTTGCCGGGCAGTGATGTCGCGGAAAACGAGCACGACGCCGGCGATTTCATTTTTGCTATCCCGAATTGGCGACGCCACTTGTTCGATCACGCGCTCGTTGCCGTCGCGCGAAGTCAGAGTGACGTTCTCGGGGAGATTTAGCAAAATGGACTGCGCCTCGCTGCGATAGCCGCTCTTCTGCACTTTCGCTTGCGCGGCAAGATCGATCGTCACGTCAAAGACTGATTTCAACGGCTGGCCGATCGATTCTTTTGAGCTCCAGCCTGTCAATTTTTCCGCTTCGCTGTTCAACATGATCACTTTGCCGTTTACATCGGTGGTGATAACGCCGTCACCGATCGCGCGCAGAGTTACCGCGAGACTTTCCTTTTCAGCCGCGATTTGCTGTTCGAAACGTTTCCGCTCGGTCACGTCACGCACCATCGCGACGTAGACCCGTTGCTGATCGATGATCATTTCGCTCAACGACATTTCGACCGGGAAGGTGACGTGCTTACGTGTTCGGCCGAGAGCGAGGGTGCTGCCACCGGTGCGGCCCATGAGCTCGGTCCAGTTGCAAACGACCGGCTTCGAATCGTGTTCGCTTTCGTAACGTTTGGGGACGAGCCGAGTCAAATTGTGGCCGATCATTTCGTTGTCGCGACAGCCGAACATCTTTTCCGCCGACGGATTCATCGAGCGAATGACACCGCTGTCGTCGACCGTGATCATTCCGTCCAGGATGTTATCGATCACCGAACGAATGTGTGTTTCGGCGCCCTCGAGTTCCGAAAGCTGGCGGCGCACGAGAACAAAGCTGTAGCTGTTGGAAACCACCAGAAGGCTAACGGCAACGAGGGCAAGAAGGGCGAGCGCGGACGTTCGCAAAATCCTTTGGCGAGTGGCCAAACTTGCGCGCAGTTCATAATGACTCAGTTCGTTTTTCTCGAAATTCGTCAGCATTTGGCGGATATCGGCCATCAGCGTTTCGCCCGATCCGATGAGCGCGAGGACTTCGGCATCTTTGCTCGCGCGTTTAGCATCGATTTGTGGAACCGCCGATTTGTTAATCCAGCCCTCGACGCTGGAGCGAATTTCGGCCAGAAGCTCGGCTTGCGCTGGAGAATTCGCGACCAAAATCGAAAGGTAACCGTTGTAAGTGTAAAAATCCGTGACCGCGCGTTTGTAAGCTTCAACGAAACTGTTCTCGCCGGTGAGGAGATAGCCTCGCTTCTCTTTTTCCATTTCCACGACCGCGCGGTCCAGTTTGGGGAGGAAGTTCAAGATCTGGGCCGATTGAGTCGCCCAGTCCTGATCGTGCATGCGCTGATTGAGTACGATCTGCTCTTCGTCCTGCAACGATTGCAGAACTTCACGTGCTTGATTGAGGAGAGCATTGCCGAGCGCCAAAGTTCCGGCTGGGTTCGTCTCGCTCTTGGTCGCAGTGCCTTTGGCTCGCCGGCGGGCGCTCATTTCCGGAGTCGCAACCGTGTCGAGCCATTTCTGAACGGCTTCCTGAACCTTTATCACACGCTTGCGCTGTCGCGGGTTTTCCAGAATTAGCACGGTCAAATCGTCAACCCGCTGCCTAATCAGGTCGCGCTTCTTTTCGAAGGGCTCGATGTAGTTTTCGTTGGCACTCAAAAGATAACCGCGGTGGCCGCTTTCCAAGCCGGCGATGTCGTTTTCGATCAAACTACTTAGGCGCATCACTTCGATCGTATGGGTGCGGAGCGAGTCTTGGTAATGATCGCGCAGCGTCACCAGCAAAAAAACGCCGACCAGAAAAATGATGACGATGACGCCGACTGTTGTTCCGGAGAGAAGCTTGAGATGAAAATGCCGTTGACTAAATAGCCAGTCGGCCACGTGGCCGAAAATCGACCGGCGCCGTGCTTTGAGGCTATTTGGTACGGAGGCGTCGACCGACGGATCTACCATAATTGCTATCAAGCAGCTCCCCTGCCACCGCGGCCGCTCCTATGCCGACCGACGCCAGCCGAACGTCAAAGCAGAGTCAGTACCAAATTTTTACTAAGTACAGTCCCGTAGCCGGTGCGACATAGCGGAAACCATCGGCGCGCCCGGACTTCAATCGTATGGCGATTTCCGCCGGATCCATTTTATCAAGGGCCACTTGCACCATCGCGCCGACCATTAGGCGCACCATCTTGTAAAGAAAGCCGCCGCCCGCGACGTCGATTCTGACACGCGGTCCGGATTTCCGAACTCGAACCGACCGAATTGTGCGGGTGGTATCCTTTTCTTTTCCGCCGCGATTGGCCGCAAACGCCGCAAAATCGTGGGTGCCGACGAAGTTCTCTCCAGCCGCGCTCAAAAGATCGAGATCGAGCGGTGACGGAATGTGCCACGCCCGGTCCACCTCAAGTGGCGGTAAAATTGGTCCCGTCCAAATTCGGTAGCGATAAAGTTTTCCGATCGCTGAAAACCTGGCGTGAAAATTCTCAGGCACAGATCGGCAGTCCAAGACTCGAATCGAAGGTGGCAAAATTGCGTTCAGCGCGCGTGCTAAACCTTCGACCGACAGACGCCGATCCGGGAGATCGACGTGGGCGCATTGCGCAAGCGCGTGAACACCTGTATCCGTTCGTCCCGCGCCGTGAACGCGAACGCGCTGGCCACTGATCTTATGGAGCGCGCGGTCGAGTTGGTCCTGAGCTGTATGGCCATGCGCCTGGCTCTGCCAGCCGGCGAAGGCCGCCCCGTCGTAAGCAACGGTTAACTTGAGCCGCGACGACATGTCGATCAGCGCGGAATTCCTTTTGCTGATCTCCCCGCACTTTCGCGGTCAAGGTAGCTTTGCAAAATCATTTGGGCGGCGACTTGGTCGACAAACTTACGCGTCTGGCGCGTTTTTTTCCCGGCGTCTCTGAGCGCGCGATTTGCAGCAACCGTCGTTAGTCGCTCGTCCCAGGTTTCGACCGGACAATGGAGTTGGGCGCGAAGTTTGTCGGCGAATTCCAACGCTTCGTTTGCGGCTATTCCAATCTCTCCGCTCATCTGTCGCGGAATTCCGATCACGACTTTGTCGATCTTTCGATCGTGCACGATCGCCGCAATGCGTTTCGCGGACTCTTTGTTCGCTGGAATTGTCTCAAGCGGGTGCGCGAATAAGCCGAGCTCATCCGAAATCGCCAGACCGATCCGCGCTCGACCGAAATCGATCCCCAAAATCGGATTCATTCGAACTACTGCAGCTCCGGCGGCAACGTCCCGACGAGATTCTTGATCTTCTCAGCCTGGTGCCGATGACAAATCAAAATCGCATCGCCTGTCCGGACGACGATCAAATTATGCACGCCGAGCAGCGCGATTGTTGTCTCGCCGTCGTTGAAGATAATGTTATCGCTGGAATCGAGAGCGGTCAGCGCGCCGTTAGCTGCATTCCCGTGTTCGTCTTTTTTGAAATAGCGTGCTACCGCCTGCCAGCTTCCGACATCGTCCCAATCGAAACTCGCTTCGACCACTAAAACGTGTTCGGCTTTTTCCATGATCGCGTAATCGAACGAAATTCGCGGCAACTTCGCGAAACGTTCATGCAAAATTTTGTCGAGATCTTTCGGAGACCGGACTTGCGAGATGAAGTCGGCCAATTCCGGGGCGTGGCGATTGAATTCGCTCAGGACAGTTGGCACCGACCAGACAAACATTCCCGCGTTCCAGCGAAAATTTCCTTTTCGCAAAAAGGACTCGGCCAGATCGATATTCGGTTTTTCGCGAAAGCGGACGACGCGGTGAACAGCGATTTTTCCATCGCTGCGCAGTCGCACTGGCTCACCTTGCTCGATGTAACCGAAACCGGGGCACGCCCAGGTCGGTTTGATTCCAATCGTTACGAGCGCGCCCGTTTCCTCCGCGGCCGCAGCCGCGGTTTTCATTGTTTCTTGAAATGCGGCGCGATCGGCAATGACGTGGTCCGCTGGAAACGCCAGCATCGTTGCCGAATGATCGCGGGCCGCGACCCAGCCGGCGCCGAGCGCGACCGCCGCCGCGGTGTCGCGCTTGGCCGGTTCCGCGATGATATTTTGCTTTGGAAAACCTTCGAGCAAATCGCGAACGCCTTTCTCCTGTTCAATATTGGTAAGAATGAGAACGCGCTCGGTCGGAACAAAGCCCTCCAGGCGCGCGACCGTCTCCTCGAGCAAAGTTCGTTCGGAAACGAGACGCAGCAATTGCTTGGGACGATTTCGCCGGCTCAACGGCCAAAAACGCTCACCGCTGCCGCCGGCAAGAATGAGCGCATAAATCGGTTTCGACATGTCAGAAGCTGCCAATAGCGGAGATCACGCCAGCACGCAGATTTTCCCGTTTCTTTTTCGCGAACCGGACCTATTAGTAGCCGATGTCTCTCTCGGTATCCATTCCAAAAACGGGCGACCAGATTCCGCTGGATAATTTGCTCACGTTCACGCGCACTGCGTT
>QHOI01000193.1 GCA_003218705.1 Verrucomicrobiota bacterium
ATTCTTTCTGCATTTATCCGTTGCATCCGCGTAATCCGCGGTTGATCGGATTGCAATGGAGAAGCGCCGCCTTGGAAAAACCGACATGGACGTTTCCGTCCTCGGCTTTGGAGGATCCGAGATCGGCTACGAGCACGCGTCATCTGAAACCGTGGCCGAATTGTTGAACAGCGCCCTCGATGCCGGTCTCAACGTGATCGACACCGCCGAATGTTATTACGACAGCGAGGAGTTGGTCGGACAGACGGTGAGTGATCGCCGGAAAGAATTTTATCTTTTCACGAAGTGCGGTCATCCCTTCGGAATGGAGAGCGGCGCGAATTGGTCGAAAGATTCGATCCTGAAAAGTATCGAGCGCAGTCTGGATCGACTAAAAACCGATCGCCTCGATCTCGTGCAATTGCATAGCTGCTCGGAATCAACCTTGGGCAAGGGCGAAGTGATTGACGCGCTCCAAACGGCGCGCGAGCGGGGCTATACCCGATACATCGGTTACAGCGGGGACAGTCGCGCGGCCCACTTCGCCGTGGAATGCGGCGCGTTCGACACCCTGCAAACTTCCATCAGCATTGCCGACCAGGAAGCAATCGATTTGACCCTTCCGTTGGCGCGGGAAAAACAAATGGGCGTGATCGCGAAGCGGCCGATTGCGAACGCGGCCTGGAAAACGGGGCATCGTCCAATTGATTCTTATCATCACGAATACTGGGAACGATTGCGGAAATTGAATTACGATTTTCTTGACGGCGATTTGGAGAAAAGCATTTCGATCGCGTTGCGCTTCAGCCTCAGCGTTCCCGGAGTCCACACCGCGATTGTCGGTACGAAAAAGCCCGAACGCTGGGAGCAAAACGCCAAATTGCTGGAGGAGGGCCCGCTCGACGAGCCAACGTTTCGCAATATTCGTGAGCGCTGGGAAGAATACTCGCCCCGGATCTGGATCGGGCAGATCTAATTTGAACCCGCGAATCACGCTAATTGGACGCGAATATGAATAAGAATATTAGAGACTGTATCTTTCCGGCATTTTTGAGAATTCGCGTTGATTCGCGTGATTCGCGGGCTGATCGACTCTTATGAAGCAGAGAAAACTTGGACGGGGCGGGCCGTGCGTTTCGGCGATCGGTCTCGGCTGCATGGGCATGTCGGACTTCTATGGCGGCCGCGATGATGAAGAATCGCTCGCTACGATTGCGCGCGCGCGCGAGCTCGGCATCACTTTTTTCGATACCGCCGACGTCTACGGACCGCACACCAACGAACAACTGGTCGGCCGAGCGCTGAGAGGGCATCGCGAACAGGTCGTCATCGCAACCAAGTTCGGAATTTTGCGCGACCCAACCAAACCGGAGTTTCGCGGCATCAGCGGCAAGCCCGATTATGTAAAGCAAGCTTGCGAAGGAAGTCTGCGCCGGCTCGATGTCGATGTCATCGATCTCTATTATCAGCACCGCGTTGACCCGGACACGCCAATTGAAGAGACAATCGGCGCCATGGCGGAGTTGGTTCGCGAAGGCAAAGTGCGCTTTCTTGGATTATCCGAAGCTGGTGCCGAAGCAATTCGCCGCGCGCACGCGGTTCATCCGATCACCGCGTTGCAATCAGAGTACTCGCTTTGGACGCGAGACCCGGAAGACGAAGTGCTCGGCGTTTGCCGCGAGCTTGGAATCGGTTTCGTTCCCTACAGTCCCCTCGGTCGCGGTTTTCTGACCGGCAAGATTCAAAAACCGGAAGACTTGCCGCAAGACGACTACCGAAGATCGACGCCCCGATTTCAGGGCGAGAATTTTCAACGCAATCTCGATCTGGTGAAGCGAGTGGAAGAAATCGCGCGCGAAAAACGTTGCACTCCGGCTCAGCTCGCGCTCGGGTGGGTCCTCGCCCAAGGTGAAGACATCGTTCCGATTCCAGGAACCAAACGGCGAAAGTATTTGCAGGAAAACATCGGCGCGCTCGATGTCGATCTTACCAGCAACGACCTCGAGCGAATCGATGAAGTCGCACCCAAAGACGCCTTCGCCGGCTCGCGATACCCGGAAGCAATGATGAAGCTACTTAACCGGTCGTAGCGGCTAAGTAGTTTCCTTCTACTCGACGTTTAGTCTTCGCAGAGAATAAACTAGCAGCTTCTAGCTGCGCTTCGCTTTTCTTCTAGCCGCCCAGCGCGCTTTCATTAGCTGCGAAAGCTTCCGTCGACCGGCTGCAGTAATTCCGCCCTTTCGCTTCTTACCCGCTTTTTTTGCGCCGCCGCGGCCTTTGATTCGCGCCCAACGAGCTCTTGCCGCAGCGGCAATCTTCGCCCGCGAAGCCGCAGACATCCGGCGTCTGCCCCCGCGTCGCGCAGCAGCCATTGCACCGCCGGCGCCAGCACCTGCTCCGCCAACCAATCCCCTGA
>QHOI01000194.1 GCA_003218705.1 Verrucomicrobiota bacterium
AGTTCGCGTGGTAGTATCCGATCAGTCCGCGATTCACCACTTGCTGAGCATGGTCTTCCCAATCGTCCATGTCGCCCGTGCCGTTAGTGAAGGCGACGCAATAAACCCGCAGCGCCGCGCCGATGAGGATTGCCGTCCAAAACGCGCTTTTGTGTTTCAAGAACGACGGCAACGGAGGATTCGAGGCCGTGGCAACGGATGCATCCATAATCGTGCGGATTGTAAATGCCAATAGTACGCCGGACGGTTAAGCCTTTCGTCGGTAAATCAGAATGTGTTCGGCGGTCGGTGTCACATTCGGTGGCCTGCTTGAAAAGTAATAGTCAGTGCCCTGATCAGAGATATTGATTAGACCAACTTCCTCGTAGTTCGCATCACAGTAAGCGTCTGCCCACCTAAAAATCGTTTGATCTGAATCGGGCCCCACCAACCACGACTTGCTCGCGACCACCAGGATAAGGAATTTCGGGCGCGCCGTTTCGATTTCTCGGATCATCTCTTGCTGCATTTGACGCGCATAAGGCTGCGGCTCCATCAATCCGTAGGTGTAAATAAATCCAGTGGCCGAGTGCCGTTGAGCGTAGAAATAGATCTGTGGTTCGGAGCCCAGCACGGCGATTGTGTCTGTCGGGCTCGATTGCGCACGCAAATATTCGCCAATCTTAATCGATTCCGGAAATGGATTTGTTCCATTGACCATTCGGTTAGCTTCATCGAGCGGCCGCCCGAAAAAAAAGTCGGCTTCTGACCACAGCGGCCATGCGAGACAGAGGGCGAATGGGAGCAGGATCGCGATGCGAAACTTGTGTGCGCCCTTCTGGAAAGTTTCAAACGCGCCAATGACTGCCATTCCGGCTAGCAAGGAAACCGCTGGCAAAAGCAGAATAAAATAGTGCGGGCGAAAATAAAATCCTGGGCAAACTGAGAGCGCGGAAAAAAAGGCAAACGTTATCAGAAAACTGGCGCGAGGGCGAAGGGCCGGCTTAACAACGCACACGATGGCGCCAATCGCCGCGAGAGACCAGATTGGCCATGCTGTTCCTAGTGCGCCCCAAAAATGTCCGGCAAAAAGCCGAAACCCCTCGGCGATTGAAACCTGACTGCCATAGTGGCCCGCGTATTTGATCGTCCAAAACCAGAATTTCTCGAAGACCCCAGCCTTCCACAAAGCTAAACAACTGACCAAAAACGGGGCGCTCGCACCGCTCAGAAAGATTAAATTGCGGACGAAGATGTCGCGAGCATTGCGCTGCGCGCGCCAATCCCGGCTGAAAAGGTAGACCGAGCCAAAGAGGACAAAGAACAATCCGGGTTGCTTCATCAGTAACGCGAATCCAAACAGGCTACCGCTCGCGAAGATTAGTGTTCTAGATTGTCGATCTAATGAGCGGCTCAGAAGAAGAGTGCCGGCGACTGCAAACATAACGACGAAATGAGTGGCATGCGCTGCCAACCCAAGCACGTAAGGCATTAGCGAGAGAACACAATAGGCGGCCGCGGCTGCGGGTCCGCCGAGCTCGCCCAAAATATTTCGGCCGAGGAAGAGAAGTAATCCTGCAGTAACCAAATTGATTAGGATTAGACCGGCGTGAATGGCGGTGATCGAGTCGCCAAAGATCGACATCAGTAGAGCATAGGCAACGGAGGTGCCCGGGAACTTCATGCTGTAGGCCAATTGATAGGGCGGGATGCCCTGCAAAAGCAGTTGGCCGCTGTAAGCATACTCGCCCTCGTCCCGCTCCAAAGGCAACCCAAGCAGGCGAATTCTGGCCGCCAAAACGACGATAAGGGTCGCGCCGAGCAAGAGCCATACGGTAACGCGGAGAGAGTTTGGGTGGCGGGCTTGTTTCAGATTCACGGATGCGGGCGCGCGGCAACTGAGTTTGGCCGATTCAATCGCGTTGCCAAGGGGAGTTTGGCCTTTTGGGGGTGGCATGGGCTGTGCTTGTGGTGATTATCACCATTATGGTCACAATAAGCATCCGCCCTTATTCGCTTCGCAAAGTCGCCTTCGTCGGGTTCGCCCTCTTTTGTCTCTCCTGCCTCTCCGCTTTTGCCCAGCCCGCTTACATTACAGTTAATTCTACGCCCTACGACCGGCAAATGACCCGCATCCGGCCGATTCTTAGCTCAGCCTCCGGGCACAAAGACGAAACTATTTCAATCTCGCTGGTGAATCATTGGATCGGAAACCTGAGGGCGATTCCGTACGGCTTCTCCATGGAATGGAAAACTCCC
>QHOI01000023.1 GCA_003218705.1 Verrucomicrobiota bacterium
CTGCAGCCGGGCCGCGTTTGCCGCGGAGATAAGCGAGGAGCGGAATGGCCAAGAGGAGCAAGAGCAGCCAAGGACGCGCGAACGTCAGGGCAGTATTTGCCGGCCACCAATCAAGCAAGCGCAAGTTGCTCTCCTTTCACAAAGCGCGTCGCCTCCTCCAGCAGAAGCCGGCTATCCGCCGATGTCGCTTCGTAACGCGCGAACTTGATCAAGTCGCACCGGTTTAAAAAATCTTCGAGCAGCGATTTCTCGTTCGTCGAGAACGGCGACGACTTCGCCAGGGCGGTAAGAAATTCGACCGACGTCTGTCGTGTCACCGGCAACGCGTACTGATTAGTCACGTAGCGCCGCAAAATATCGGACACGCGAATACTAAACAGGTACGGATTCGTTGTTTCGATCTCACCACTGATCGACTCGAGTTTTTCCAGCGCGATTTCTCGCGGCAATTTCGGAGGTTGTTCCGGTTTGCGCTTTCGGGTGAAGAACCAGACGATCAAGCCGATCAGGCAAAGTCCAACAAAGCTCGCCAGCAAAATCATCCAGGTCGGGACAAACGAGTAATCAACTGGCGGCGCGATCTCGTGAAATTGTTGTTGAGCAAGGAAGATCGACATAGACAAGATCGACATCGTGAGTCATCGCGTCGTAACGCGACGCTCGCGTAATTTGAAAAACGAACGCAGCGCCGGCAGATAGTCTTCGCTCGTCTGCAACGTGATTGCGTCGATGTTGTTGCGGCGGAGGGTGCGCGACAGCTCATCCGCTTTCTCGTCGGCCAAATCGCTGAATCGCGTTCGTGTCCCACGGTCCGCGGTGTTGATTTCAATTTGTTCCCCGGTCTCGGCGTCCTCGAGCGCGATAATTCCGACATTCGGCAGCACTTGCTCGCGCTCGTCCTGAATGTGCACGGCGATGAAATCATGGCGTCGCCCGCTGACCGCGAGCGTGTGCGAGAAGTCCGGCGCTTGAAAATCGGAAATGAAAAAGACAACCGCGCGCCGCGTCACGACTTTGTTTAAATAATCGAGCGCGAGCGCGGGATCAGTTCCGCGGCCGGCCGGTTCGAAAAACAAAATCTCGCGAATGAGTCGAAGCGTGTGGGAACGCCCTTTCTTCGGCGGAATGAAAAGTTCCACCCGGTCGGTGAAAAGAATCAGCCCCACTTTGTCGTTGTTGCGAATCGCGCTGAAAGCGAGCAGACAGGCCACCTCGGCGGCCAGTTCGCGTTTTGATTGCGCGGCGCTTCCGAAATTTCCCGATGCGCTAACATCGACAATCAGCATCACCGTCAGTTCGCGTTCTTCGGTGAATTTTTTCACGAACGCAGTGCCGAGCCGCGCGGTCACGTTCCAATCGATCGCGCGAATTTCGTCGCCCGGTTGATACTCGCGCACATCTTCAAAATTCATCCCGCGACCTTTGAAGACGCTGTGATAATCGCCGGCGAAGACGGTCTCGACCAGTCCTTTGGTCTTAATTTCGAGGGTGCGGATTTTCTTGAGAATTTCCGCGGTTTTTTCCTGCAAGCCGTTCATTGCGACTTAGGGAACGGGAAGACCGGCAAAAATTCGTTCGATGATGGTTTCGCTTGTGACCGCTTCAGCCTCGGCCTCGTAACTAACGATGATACGATGCCGCAAGACATCCGGTCCGATGCTTTTTACATCTTGCGGCGTGACGTAACCGCGGCCGTTCAGAAACGCGTGGGCCCGTGCGCCGAGCGCGAGATAAATCGTCGCTCGCGGCGATGCGCCGTAACGAATCAATCCTTCCAGATGCAAATTGTAAGAAGCCGGCTCGCGCGTCGCCCAGACAACATCGACAATGTAATCTTTCACGCGGTCGTCGATGTAGATCTGGTTCACCAGGTCGCGCGCGGCGATGATTTGTTGCGGCTCGATCACCGCATCGACGCGCAGATCAGGCGCGGATGTCGCCATCAAATCCAGGATCTTGCGCTCCTCGGATTTTTCCGGATAACCAATGTTCAATTTGAACATGAAGCGGTCGAGCTGCGCTTCGGGAAGTTGATACGTTCCCTCCTGCTCGATTGGATTTTGTGTGGCCAGAACCAGAAACGGATCGGGGAGGGGATAGGTTTGTTCGCCAATGGTGACCTGGCGTTCTTGCATCGCTTCGAGCAGTGCACTCTGCACCTTCGCCGGCGCGCGGTTAATTTCGTCGGCCAGAATTAGATTCGAAAAGATCGGCCCGAGTTTGGTCGTGAATTCGCCGGTGCGCGGATTGTAAATCAGCGTCCCGATCAAATCGGCCGGCAAAAGATCCGGCGTGAATTGCAATCGCTGGAAGCCCGTCTTGATCGCTGCGGCCATCGTCTTGACGGTAAGCGTTTTGGCCAAACCCGGCACGCCTTCGAGCAGAATGTGACCGTTGGCAAGAAGGCCGAGCAACAAGCGGTCGACCAGATATTTTTGGCCGACAACGACATGCGAAACCTGCTCGCGCAGAGCCGGGATCCAGCGGCCAAGCTCCTGCACGTCACGGGTAATCTCCTGCGTCGATTTCATGTGTGTTTTCTGACAGATGCCAGGGCGAAATGTTCGATTCGCAACTGTGGCCGCTCGCCGCGGCGAGCGCCGCCCCAAGAGCGGGGGCTACAATTTTTGGCTGCGCGGGCGCAAAGTCAAAATAATCGGCAGGCCGCTATAGGGTTCGGCGTCGCGGATTCTAGCTTCGACATAACGCGCGTATGATTGAGAGAGCAATCGCGGATCGTTTACAAACAGCACGAACTCCGGTGGTTGAAGATGTTCGCGACGGTGAATCGGTCCTTTAGCGGATCGATCCTGTGTTCCCGCAGACTGGGCAGCGTAAAAAAGTTTCAATCGCCGGCCTTTCACCATCGGCGGCGGATTTGCGGCGAACACCGCGCGCATCAATCGATTCAAAACTCCGGTCCCGATGCGCCTGGTCGCTGCGCGCTCAATTTTGCCAATCATTCCGAAAAGCCGATCCACGTTCTCGCCCGTGCGCGCGGATGCGACTAGCACCGGCGCGTAATTGAGAAAGAAAATCTTCTCGCAGGTTTCAGCAACAAGTTCGCGGATCGTCTGTCGCTCGCCGCGCTTCGGTTTAACGAGGTCCCACTTATTCAAAACAACCAGCGCCGCTTTGCGCGCTTCCTGGATTAATCCGGCGATTCGTTTGTCCTGCGCAGTCACACCGCTGGTAAGATCGACAATCAGTACACACAGATCGGCGCGACGAATACTTCGTTCCGCACGCATCACGCTGAAAACTTCAACCGAGCTCGAGAGTTTACCGCGCCGGCGAATTCCAGCCGTATCGATGAACAAAAAGCGGCCGCCATCGCGTTGGTAAGAGATATCGACTGAATCGCGCGTCGTTCCGGGTAATTCGCTCACGATCGCGCGTTCGCTTTGCACGATCGCGTTAATCAGGGATGATTTGCCCACGTTCGGCCGGCCGATGATGGCGATAGCAAGAGGTTGAGAGTTGAGAGTTCCTCCTTCGCTACGCTCCGGCGTAACAAGTGAGGGTTGAGAGACGGATTGCGCGGGCGAAGGGAGCAATTGGTCAACCACGCCTAACAAATCAGAGATGCCGCGATTATGCTCGGCACTGATGGAGACGATTTTCTCAAAGCCTAACGAATCGAACTCAGCGGCAAGCGACTCGTGCTTGTCATGGTCGATCTTGTTGACGACGAGGACGATCGGTTTTCGCGCCTTACGGAGCGTGCGCGCAAGATCGCTATCGATGGGCGAGAGACCGTCTTTTCCATCGACTACAAACAGGAGAAGATCGCTTTCGCGCAGCGCGCCTTCCGCGGTTTGACGTACTTGTACCGTGAGTTCTTTTTCGCCGGCGCCAAAAATTCCGCCGGTGTCCCAGAGTGTGAACGGTTGCTCTCCGCGCGAACAGATTGCCGAGATCCGGTCGCGGGTGATCCCGGGCTGATCGTGAACGATGGCGATTTTGCGGCCAACCAGGCGATTAAAGAGCGCAGACTTCCCGACGTTCGGACGCCCGATGATTGCGACGCTCGGCAGTTTTGCCTCAGCATTCATCGCCACGCTTGAGAATTAATCCCGCGCCGCGTGCGCGTGCCCTTCAGCTTGCAACTGACGCACGCCTTCCATCACGTAGATGATCCCGGAAACAAGAGTGAAAGCGCCGGCGACGCTGACCACGAAAATGAGAGGAAGGAATTGAAGCTGCAACATCACCCAGGCGATAGCGCACATTTGGCAGACGGTGGCTACTTTTCCGGTCCAACTTGGTTTTATGCGCATTTTATTGCCGATGAAGTAGTGCAGGATCCCGGCGCCGACCAGAATTACCGCGTCCCGCGTTATCACAAGAACAGGGAACCACGCCGGAAATCTGCCGTACTCGGGGTCGACCTCGCTCCAATTGCTGATGCTCAAAGTAATGATGCCGCTGAGAAGCAGCCCCTTGTCCGCAATCGGGTCGAGAATCGCGCCAAGCGCGCTCCGCTGTTTGTAGCGGCGGGCAATGTAACCATCGAGTCCGTCGCTCACGGCCGCGAGGAGGAAAATCGCGATTGCCGCGAATCGCTGCCACTCGAGCGGATCGTGACGCTGGATGCTTTGACCGTAATAAATCGCCATGGTGACGAACGCCGGGATCATCAAGATGCGAACGACAGTGATCTTGTTGGCAGTCGTCATCGGGCTTCAAAAATAAATTGTAGGGCGTTTCGAAGAAACGCCAATACTAGATCAGCGTCCGACGCGCCGGAAGCCCTACAAATATTTCTGCAACTCGGCTCAGGTCTCCAACGTCGCGGCTGCGACTTCTTTTCGGGCGTCGTGTTTTCCTTCGCAGAATTCCTCGATCATTTTTCGATTGAACGCCGGGATGTCGTCCGGTTTGCGGCTCGTCACCAGTCCGTTATCGACCACGACTTCTTCGTTCACCCATTTTCCGCCGGCGTTTTTGACATCGGTCTTGATCGCCGGCCAGGAGGTGAGCGTTCGTCCGCGCACCACGCCGGCATCGATCAAGACCCACGGCGCATGACAAATTGCCGCGACCGGTTTGCCCTCTTCAAAGAAATGGCGGGTAAACTCGACTGCGTCGTCGTTGGAGCGCAGCGCGTCCGGGTTCATGAGGCCGCCGGGAATCATCAGCGCATCAAAGTCATCCGGTCGCGCGTCGTGGAGTGTAAGATCAACATCGAATTTGTCGCCCTTGTCGGCGTGATGCATGCCTTGGATTTGTCCGGATTTGAGCGAAACGATTTTTGTTTCCGCGCCGGCTTCATCGAGCGCTTGTCTCGGTTTTGTCATTTCCACTTGTTCAAAACCATCCGTCACCAGAATGGCCACCTTCTTTCCTTCCAATTTTCGCGCCATAAATCCTCCCGTTGAGTTTACGATTTGGTTGTTAACGAGGACACCGCCGAGGTGCCTCTCTATATAGTACTACGCAGCCAGCAGCACTCGGTGGACGTGCCGGATTTCGTCGGAAAGCAAAGGAGCGGCACATGAACCGGTGCCGCTCCGACGGGGGAAAACAGCCGCGTGTGATCCGTTGCTCCAAAAGTAAATACGGTCTTTGCAGAAAGAAGTTCGCGCTTTTGTTAAGAAAAATTGTAACGGCAACTCGCCCCTTGACCGCCTTAGTCTTAATGCCAGTCCGGTCGAAGACTCGCCGGGGAGAGCTCGGACTTTCATTTTGGCGTAAGCGGTTCTCATGGCTACACTTCTCAGCCGTTGAAGCCGCCGATGTGGCGAAATGGCAGACGCAACGGACTTAAAATCCGTTCCCGTGAAAACGGGGTATGGGTTCGAATCCCATCATCGGCAATCACAAACTAGACAGGATTAACAAGATTGACCGGATTCGGATTTCTTTAATCGTTTCGATCCTGTAAATCCTGTCGAGAACAATGGAACGGCCTCTTTTCATTCCAGTGATCCTCGATGACGCCGGCGAACAGATGAAGGACCCGAAATTTTCGGCGACGATCGAACGGTGCGATGGTCTCATTATTGTCACACCCGAGTACAATCACAGTTTTCCCGGACTGCTGAAGCACGCGCTCGACATGAATTTGAAGGAATACATCCACAAAGCGGTCGGGATTTGCGGCGTGTCAGCTGGCGCTTTCGGTGGCGCCCGCGTGATCGAAACTTTACTGCCCGTGATGCGCGAGCTCGGGCTGGTGACGATCTTCGAAGACGTTAACTTCGCCCGAATCGGAACACTCTTCGATGAGCGAGGGAAATTACTCGACGAAAACTTCGTCCGCCGCGTCGACATGTTCCTGAACGAACTGATCTGGATGTCGCGCGTGCTGCGCCACGGGCGTGATAACATCACCCCGGTCTGATTCCGCGATCAAGGCCATTACATCGGCACACTGGGGCGGGACGGATGTTTACACCCGTCGTTCCGTTGGTAGGTTTTCCGGCGCGGCCCCGCCTTCGCCAAGGCTTCGGTGTGGCAGGCAGACTAAGGGTTGCGATGCTGGCTTTTCGCGCGAACTTTCGACGTCGCTAATTACATGGAGCAAAATCCGCCACCACCAACTTTTCCTTCACCCGAGGAACTGAAGACGAAGATCACCGAGTTCATGAAACAGAACTTCGGTGATCGGGTTTCCGTCGCGGCTTTCCCTGCGCCGGAACCGGCTGAAGCCGAACCTGAAGAGAAGGCGGAGAAGATCGATAATCAGGAGTTCGAGTTCAATTTTCTGCCGCGCGATATCAAGGCGCACCTGGATAGGTTCGTGATCAAGCAGGACGAAGCGAAAAAGGTGCTCGCGATCGCGGTTTGTGATCATTACAACCATGCCAAATATCTGCGCCAGCTCGAGAAAGAAAATCCGAAGCAGGCGGAGCAGCTCGAGTACACTAAACAAAATGTGATTTTGGTCGGACCGACCGGCGTCGGAAAAACTTATCTGATCAAGCACATCGCCGATTTGATCAAGGTCCCGTTCGTGAAAGCGGACGCGACGAAGTTCAGCGAGACCGGTTACGTTGGCGGCGATGTGGAAGATTTGGTGCGCGAGCTGGTGCACAAGGCCAACGGCGACGTGAACCTGGCGCAGTTCGGGATCATTTACATCGACGAGATCGACAAGATAGCGTCCGCCGGAAATTTGATTGGACGCGATGTGAGCGGCCGCGGCGTTCAGACAACGTTGCTCAAGTTGATGGAAGAAACGGAAGTGCCGGTGCGGAGCATGAACGATTTGCAGGCGCAATTGCAGGCGGCGTTCGAGTTTCAGCGCAAAGGCAAAGCAAAACGGGAGACGATCAACACTCGCCACATTCTGTTCGTGGTCAGCGGCGCGTTTGAAAAATTGAAGGAACAAGTGGCCCGGCGCGTGCGTCAGGGACAGATCGGTTTCCGGGCCGAGCCCGTGCAGGTAATGGACAACGAATTGTTTCAACACGTGACCACGAAAGATTTTGTCGAGTACGGGTTCGAACCGGAGTTTATCGGACGTTTGCCGGTGCGCGTCGTCTGCCTCGATCTCGACGCGGACGATCTTTTCAAGATCATGAAATTTTCGGAAGGCAGTTTGCTGCGCCAATACGAGCGCGCTTTCCGCGCTTACGGGATCGACATCAGTTTCGATGACGAAGCATTGCGCTTAATTGCCGAAGCCGCCGCCGCCGAGAGAACTGGCGCACGCGGGCTGCTCACCGTGTTCGAAAAACTTTTCCGCGATTACAAGTATCATCTGGCGGGCTCAGGTTTGAGTCAGCTGCGGGTCACGGCCGAGCTGGTGCGCGAACCAAAACGCGTCCTCGATCGTCTCATGGCCGAGGGCGAGAAACATGAAGCTAAAATGCTGGAGGCCGCGGCCCGCCAGTTTGCGGAGGCCTTCGGCAAAGAACACGGCCTTGAAATTGTTTTTGACGATTCCGCCTTGCGGCGTTTGGTGGAACGCGCCCAAAGCGAGCGGATGAATATGAACGATATCTGTGCCCATCTGTTCAAAGATTACCAGTTTGGACTGAGCCTGGTGAAAAAGAACACCGGCCGGACAAAATTTGTCCTCGGGGCCGCGGCAGTCGACGCGCCGGACAGATGTTTGAGCGAGCTCGTGGTACAGTCGTATTACCCGATCGCTGGGGGCCCGGTGAAGGAGGATTCGGCTGCGGCCATTTCGAAAGCCTGATTCCTTTCATGAAACGCCCGCTTCTAGTCACTTTGATCATCGGAATCTTTGTCGTGGTCGGGGTCAGCGCGATGCACCTCAGCCCGCAAGTGGTCCGGTTTGAAGATCGGGTCGCGGACTATATTTCTTCCTACAACGCTGCTACGCACGTCGTGCCGAAGCAATGGCAATACGTGTTCATGTCGATCTTATCTTTCGGCGTTGCGGCGTTGACGGTCACAAGTTTGCGCCGCGGCCAGATAGGTTTGCTCGCAATCGGATTGCTGATCGAGCTGGTCGCGGTTTCGTGGATTTGCTCGCTCTACCGGGTCTTCTTTCAACCGTTACCGTCCATGTTCGCGGTCGCAATCGCATTTATCGTGGCCGATCGCTATACCGCGATCTCGCAACGCGGTCGGGCCGTGACCGCGCGCGCATTTTTCAGCGATCGATTGTCGAAAGACCAGTTCCAGCGTGTGATCAACGGCGACATTGCCTTTGATCCGGAAGCGAAGACTTACGAAACGACGGTGGTTGTTTGCGACGTCGCGAACAAATACGATCTCGCGGAAGATTTTGAGCCGCCGGTGTTCGGCAAAATCACGGAAGAGTTTATCCGCCGGGCGACCGAGAGTTTCATGCAAGCGGGTGCTTACATTCAAACCGCTGATGCCGAGGGCGTGGTCGCGCTCTTTGGTTTTCCGGAAATAGATGCGCACCATGGCGATAAAGCTGTGCGCGTGGCGCTGAACGTGGTCGAACAATTCCGCCAATCCCAACTGGCCAATGGCGAAGCGAAATGCGACGTGCACCTCGGAGTGAGCTCGGGCACGATGGTGGTCGCGCCGTTCCAGAACGGCGAGCGGGCTGGATTGATCACGAGCGGTGAACCGGTTGAATTGGCGCGGCGCTTTTGTGTGGCAAACCGCTTTTATGGTTCGCGGGTCTTGATCGGACCGCGCACTTTTGAGCTGGCGAGCAGATACGTGGTCGCGCGTCCAATTGACTTTCTCAGCGGCGTGAATTCGCGCGAGCGACACGAAATTTATGAACCGCTCTGGCCGGCGGCGGACGCCAAGCCGGAACAGTTGGCGCGTCGCGATTGTTTCTGGAACGGCGTCGTGTTTTACCGCGAGAAGCGATGGGCCGAGGCGTATTCGGAATTTCAAAAGGCGCGCGGACCGAACGAGGAAGAAGACGCACCGCTACAGTTATATCTCCGCCGCCTCGAGCCGCTGGCGCTGAATCTGGCCGAAGTGCCGATGAGGCAGGCCTAAGCC
Organism: Verrucomicrobiota bacterium; assembly: GCA_003218705.1. Lineage (GTDB taxonomy): Bacteria > Verrucomicrobiota > Verrucomicrobiia > Chthoniobacterales > UBA10450 > AV40. The sequence continues at coordinate 9,409 of QHOI01000023.1, forward strand.
GAACGCGGTCTTGAGAAAAACGGAATATCCACCCGCGCTGCGCGATTTGGTCGCGCAAATTCGGCAAATGCCCGGGGTCGGTCCGCGCTCGGCCGAACGGATTGCTCTCTGGATCGTGCAAGCGCGTGGCGATCAGCCCGAACAAATTGCCCGCGCGATTTCCGAAACGCGGCGCGGAATTCACCCGTGCAAACTTTGCGGCTATTTCGCCACTGACGAACTCTGCGATATCTGCTCCGACTCTTCGCGCGCGACGGAGTTACTGTGCGTGGTCGAGCAACCGACCGATATTTTGCCCCTCGAAAAAACCGGCGTTTTTCGCGGACGCTATCATTCGTTAGGCGGACGGATCTCGCCGTTGGATCATATCGGTCCGGAAGATTTGCGGATCAAAGAGCTGCTCGAGCGGGTCGAGAAAGAAAAATTTAGCGAGATCATTTTCGCGCTCGCCGTCGATGTCGAAGGCGAAGCGACGACGAATTACCTGGTCGATCTTCTAAAAGACAAATCACTCACACTCACGCGCATTGCGCGCGGCCTCCCCGCGGGCGCGGGGTTGGAATCGGTCGATGAATTAACGTTGCAGCAAGCGCTCTCCGGCCGAACAAAGCTGTAGCTGCTTCGCTCCCGCCTTCGTCAGATTACGGCGTGGCAAGCTGCGGAGCGCCACGTCGCCAGAGGGCGACGGCTACAATGCCGATCTTAGCGCGCGTCGCCTTTGGGGAACATGACCCTCTCCGGCGCAGCGTTGAGAGCGGCGAGTAGTTTCGGAATCAACCGGCTTTTTACAGGTCCCGCCTCACGCGGCGCCACCAAATAGCGCACGATCGCGTCGATCCAAGTCATTTCGTCGACCCGAAAGATTACGCGCGGATGTTCGCGCACTTCGAGTTCGTCCACCGGCGTCCGGGCCAGCAAATCGCGGTAAACCGAAACACGCTCCATCATTTCCTTTCCGATTTCTTCGGTGACGATCCGCTGCATTGTCTCGGCGACGAATTTCAAATCGCTCTGATACGCGACTTGAAATTTAATTTCATTCCAGATGTAGGGGAAAAGCGGCCAGGAATAATTCCAAACAATTTCATCGAGCACTTTTTCGTTCGGGAATCGGATAACGCGGCCGCTCGGATGGTCTCCGGAAATGTACTGACCGCCAAATTCCCAGAGCGTGGTGTCGAGATATCCGACGTCGATGACGTCACCGGTGGCGTCGCCGATTTTAATTCGATCGCCGACTCGGAAAGGTCGGCGCACCAGAATGTAAATCCAGGCGATGAAGCTTTTCATCGGTGCTTGCACGGCGAGGCCAACGATGATCGAGCCGATGCCGAGCGCGGTGAGCGCGCCGTACCAATTGACGAACACGACTGAGATGACGATGACTGCAATTAACAGTCCCGCGACGAGAAGCAGAATCCGTCGAAGGGTGAAACGTGTGACCGTGTCTTCGATCCGTCCGATGGCATAAACCCGCACCGCTTTCGCGGTCGCCAGAACGATGACGACGAGCGCGAAGCCTCGGAGAAAGCGCCGGCCCAGATCGACCTCCGATTGGATCAGCGGAAGCAATTTGGTGCCGACGAGGTAGTAAAGAACGGCGCAACCGAGCAGCAGCAACCCGTGAGTGACAAACCAAAATTTGTCGGTCGTTGCAGCTTTGACTTTCTTGGCCGGTTCCTTCTCTCCGGCTCGCTCCAGTTCCTTGCGAACCTCCGGCTTCTTGGAAATTTCTTCGGCGGTTTCCGTTTCAGGCATCAACTATTGAATCGCAGGCGCGCATCTGTTTGAGCGCCACAAGGATGTTGAACTTCTGTCGTAGAGGCAGCCGTGTCGGCTGCGATCGCTAACTCACCGCGGCCGGCACGGCCGCCACTACACTGGTTAGGCCGTTTCCAGCCAGGCGCGCAGAACTTCGGCAACGCTCCAGGCTTGTGCGATGCAGCCGCCGGCCATGTGCGGCTCGCCCGCGTCAAACACTTCGCTGATCGTACCGACGCCGTTATCACTTAAATGCACCGGAAAAGTCTCGAGAAACTTGCGGCCAGCGGCCCGGTCGTGCGGATGAACTTTCAACCAGGCGTCGATAAACGGACCAATCAGCCAGGCCCAAACCGTACCTTGATGATACGCGCCGTCGCGCGAACGTAGATCGCCGCCGTAAATTGGTTTGTAATTTGGATCGTCGGGCGAAAGTGTGCGCAGACCGACCGGTGTGACCAATTTTTTTTCCACGACCTCAAGCACCGAACGCCAATGTTTTGGATCGAGCGCCGGATGATCGAGCGAGATGGCGAACAATTGGTTCGGCCGACACGACGAATCGTTGCTTGAACTGCCGTCAACATCGACCACGTCGTAAAGATAACCGCCGGTTTCGAACCAAAAGCGATTATTGAACGAAATGTGCGCGCGTTCAGCGTGCTCGTCGTATCGTTTCGCGGAAGCCTCGTCGCCATTTTCGCGCAGCCAATTCGCCAGCAGGCAAAGCGCGTTATACCAGAGCGCGTTTATCTCCACTGCTTTGCCGCGACGCGGGGTGACGACCCAATCGCCCATCTTGGCGTCCATCCAGGTGAGTTGATAACCTTCCTCGCCCTGCACGAGCAAGCCGTCGCTTGAATCGACGTGAATGTTGAAGCGGGTGCCGCGCAAATGATGTTCGACGATCTCGATCAGGATGGGCAAAAGAAGTTGCAGCGTGGTCCGATCGGCAGTGCGCTCAAGATAACGGCCGAGAGCGTGAAAGAACCAAAGTGTTGCGTCCGCGGTATGGTATCGGCCTTCCTTGGCGCCGTCGGGAAACATGTTCGGAATCAAACCGTCGCGGACGTAATGGGCGAAGGTGCGCAAGATGTAACCGGCCTCGAGCAATCGACCTGTGATTAAGGTCAGGCCTTCCAGACTGATCATCGTGTCGCGTCCCCAATCCGTGAACCAGTGATATCCGGCGATCACGGTGCGGACTTCATCGCCCGCGGCGTGCGCGCGTGCGGCGTCTTCAAATCGCCCGGCCGGCGTAATGACAAATTGGTCGGCGGCAAAAACCAGCTCCGCCGGAAAACTTTGGCGCGCTTTCGGAATCGCACCATGCAGCAATCGGGCGCGACGCTCGCGTTCGGCCGCGAGAACGTCCTCGGGCCCTAAGACGCTGATGATGTCCCACGACTCGGTTGAGCCGACCAACGTCGCCGTGCTTCGCTCGGTCAGATCGACGCGAAAGTATCCCGGGCTCCAAAGCTCGCCTTCGTAGGAGTAACCACGTTGCTGCTCAATGCGATAGACAACTTGAGGAATTTTCGCTGGAGCAATGGTGAACGGGCTTCCCGGCCGTGCAGTTGCATCCGCAGCGGTGGCAGCTTTCGGCGCGCCGCGGTGATCTCGTAACGACCATCAACGGTCGTAAGTTTGTAAGGCGCGCCCAAGTCCGAATCGACCGGCGCTTCATGATGTCGAAAATGAAAAGCAGGGCGTAATTCGAGTCGCGGCGGCGTTCCTTTCGAGATCACCTGGTAGCTCACATGAACTGTGTTCTGCAAGTGAGGCAGCAACACCCGCTTCTCGACCACGACTTCGCGGACATGATAAGTCCAGACGGGAAGTCCATCCTCGAGGCGGAACTCAGTTAAGTAGTCAGCGCTTTTTAGATCAAGCTGTCCCCCGGCGCGCTCTTCTGCTCCGAGAGAAACCACATCATTGTTACTGAAGCGAAGAAATTCCGATACGTGACTCCACATCACGACGCGTCCGAGAGGTCCCGGCAAGGCCGCAATGAGCAATCCATGATAGCGACGGGTAACGGCGCCGGAAACGGTGCCGGAAGCATAACCGCCAAGTCCGTTGGTCACGAGCCATTCACGAGTAAGCAAGAGCTCGCGCGACATTTGCGCGCCGTCCCACGGCATCGAACGAATGACGGGCCGGATTGTTTCAAATTGCTTGTTCATCGATACTTGGCCCAGCGGAAAAATGCATCAGCCCCATTTTCTTCGCTTCGGCTGCTTCCTCGGCTCTTTCTCGGGCACCAAACGCAACGCCACCGTGGCTTCGGCTGGCAATGTCCAATTATCTTGCGTTGCTACGGTGGCGGTTCCGGACCCGCCGTAGCGCGCCGATTCGCTTGACCACAGTGTCTCCCATTCGAAGCCAAGCGGCGGTGCGAGCAATGGCTCGGGAATCGGGTTCAGGTCGCGACTTTCGCCAAAATTGACCACCAGAAGTCGATCGTCGCGGTTAGCCTCGCTGAAGTAACGCAGGAGAAAACTGGCCGGACCGAGAACCGCTCCATCCACGCCATTCGTTTTTTGTTCGCGAAAGCGCGAGTCTTCGCGGCGCAGCCGCAAAAGATCGACATGGAGATCGTAAAGCTCCTGGTTTTTTTGGCGCTCGCTAAAATCAAGCTTGCAGCTAACAAACGACGTCGGATTGGAAGGTACTGGCAAACGTTCCTGCACTTCCTTTGTGGCCAGGGAAGGGAACTGCGCCAGAAATCCGAAGCGCCCTTTGCGAATTGCCTCGCGCATCTGACCATCGCCCACATCGGTGAAAAATATGAACGGCGTGGAGGCGCCGAATTCCTGGCCTTGAAAAAGCAGCGGCGTCCAGGGACCGAGCAAGAGCAACGCAGTCATCGCGCGATAACGGCCGGGTGAGCTTTGAAATCGCAGGCGTTCGCCTGCCGCCGTATTCGAAACTTGATCGTGGTTCTCAATAAAGGCGACGAACGCGTGCGGGGGAGAACCGAAAGCCGGTGTGCCGCGCGGTGCTTCCTGCCAGAAATAGGGTTGTCCTTGAAACAAATAACCGTACTTGGCTGCGGAAATAAATTCCTGCGGCGTG
>QHOI01000024.1 GCA_003218705.1 Verrucomicrobiota bacterium
CGGACCGTTGGAAGAATTGCGGCGAGCAAAATCCCGATCGCACTTTCGCCCTGATCGAGTAATTGTCGGAGCAATTCGAGCGCGCGCTCGAGATCGCGCTCGGCCAGGGCGTTGCTCAAATCGAAGATCACCCCCGCGCGCGTGAGCGGCACGAGCTCGCGAACAAGATCGACATTTACCTGGCGCTCTTTGCCGAGGAAGATGTCGATCTTTTCCAATTCGTTTTCGATCTCACGGGTGTCGCCGCCGGTGAGAAGGACGAAGAGCTCGAGCGCATTGTCATCAAACTGTAGCTTTCGCTTTTTCGCGCGCGTCTTGACCATCTCGTTCGCTTCTTCTTCCCAACCACTGCGGCTCGAATCGAGTTTCTCGAAAACCTGGAGCTCGGCGCGTTTGGCGAGCGCCTTGTAAAACGAGCGTCGTTTATCGACTTCGGTCGCACTCAACAAAAATGTGATTTCGGGTCCGAGCCCGGCAGTCATCGTTGCAGTCAATTCTTCCAGCGCCGCTTGCACTGCCGCCGACCGCGCTTTCTGATCGTCGCCGAGAAAATTGGCGTTTTTCAGCCAGATCAATTTTTCGCCGCCGAAAAATGGCAAAGTTCGCAGCGCGTCGATGGTCGATCTTATCTGGGTGGCAGCTTGGTCGGCGTTGTCCGCCGCGCCGTCGACTATTTCGAAGCCAAAGTCGCCCGCGTCTGCAGGTTTTAATTTCTCGGCCAGTTCCGCCGCCGTGTGTTTTACCTCGGCGTCATCCGAACCGACGACGGCGTAGATTTTCGCAGCGACAGGTTTTGCTTTCGTTTTTGGCATCAACTCCGATGCCAATCCTATTCATTGCTGGCTTGTTGCAAAGAAGTTCCGAAATCTTTGGAGGCGTACTCGCGAAATTTCTCCTCCAGCACCGCAATGTTCGCGAATCTCCCGGAATAGAGTCGCGGGAGGACTGTTTCGAGCGGTTGGTGCCGGGCGAGCGCATCGAGCAAGCTTAAAAAGCTCGGCTTGTCGGCGGCGGCCAGAAATCGCACCAGCCGTTCCGATTCATCATAAAAAATGCGGACGCGATCGAAAGGCGGATGAGTTGTGGCTGTGAGGATATTGAGGGAAATCAAGTCTTGCGATGGAATTGCTTCCGAGTGCGGCTTGGCCGCGAAACCGCGAGCGCGCTCATAGCTGGCGTGCGCGTCTTTCGAAATGAACTGGGCAAAGCCTTCATCCAACCAACAAGGAATGCCATCGGTGTAAAAGCGATGCAGGATGAGATGAACGATCTCGTGTCCCAAAAGATTGTTGCTGAACTTATACGCCGGATTTCGCTGAACAAAGAGACTGCCAGCCGAATGAATTCCACCACTCCACGGCTCTAGTTTGCCGAAGGCTTGAAACTCCTGCCATTCTTCCGGGCCCTCAAAAATATAAATGTGCGATTTGATGTCGCCCGCAGGTTGTTCGCGCTCCAGCTCTTTCGCGATGACGCGATAATGAAACTCCGCTTCGACCGAAACCGGCGTGGCAACGTAGCTGTGAACGAAATGATAAATGAAATGCTCGGTTTCGGCGTGTTTCCATTGCTCGGGATGAATTGCGAGCGCTTTCTCGCCCAGCGGATTCGGATCGCGCTGACTCAACTGCGAAAATTCAATTTCCGGCAACGAGCTCGATTCATTGATCTGTGCGAGGGTTGAGATCGCGCCCAAGATCGACCCGCCTATGCCGAAGGCGACGGCGCGGGAAGCAAAGATCGATAGCCAGCGCATAGCTGCTGATGGAGCGAATTCCGTGCGAGCTGCACTTAAACGCGCGAACGCCTGCGTCCCGAATTCCGGGTGTATTTCACTGGACGGCGTTTCGGCTCGATCTTGGTGAGGCCGGTGCCGCTTTTCACTTCCATGATTTGATCGCGCAAGAGCGCGGCCCGTTCGAATTCGAGATTCGCCGACGCTTGTTGCATCTCTTCCTCCAGCTCGCGCAACAATTCAGTGAGATCGAAATTGCCGCCGGCTTCCTGAATGACCGATGCGGCGATTTCGCGGCCGCGCAAGATCGTGTGCAAACTTTCCTGGACCGCGCGCCGGACTGTTTGCGGCGTAATCCCATGCTTCTCGTTGTATTCCATCTGTTTCGTGCGGCGATATTCCGAGATCGAGATCAACGCTTCCATGCTTTGCGTGATCTGATCGGCGAAGAGCACGACCTCGCCATTAATATGCCGCGCGGCGCGGCCGGCAGTTTGGATCAACGAAGTCTGGCTGCGCAAAAAGCCTTCCTTGTCGGCGTCGAGAATGCAGACGAGCGAAACTTCGGGAAGATCGAGTCCTTCTCGGAGCAAATTGATGCCGACGAGAATATCGAAATCGGCCGCGCGCAGGCCGCGCAAGATTTCCACACGCTCAATCGTGTCGATGTCGCTGTGGAGATAGCGCACCTTTAATCCGACGTCGCGGAGATAGTCGGCCAGATCTTCGGCGGTGCGCTTGGTCAACGTTGTGATCAGCACCCGCTCACCTTTCTCAACGCGTTGCCGGCAAAGCTCGATCGTATCGTCGATCTGGTTCTTGAGCGGTTTGATCGTGATTTTTGGATCGAGAAGTCCGGTCGGACGAATGATTTGTTCGACAACCAGCGGGGCTCCGGGCTCGCGAACCTCGAATTTCTCGGCCGGCTCGTCTGTCCGCGAAATATGCACCTGAGATTGCTGGAGCGGCGCTCTCCGAGCGCCGTTTGCCCTGGATCGACGATCTGAGACCGCCGCCACAGTTTCACCCGGTAATACGAACGGAACCGGCTCGTCTTCGCCGATGCGCTGACGCCGATGCGGGACGTAGCCTTTATTTCCAACAACGCTGTTTTGGATTTCGAACTCAGCCGGTGTCGCGCTCACGTAAACGAGCTGGTTCGTAAGTTTCATGAACTCATCGAAATTCAGCGGCCGGTTATCGAGTGCGCTCGGCAAACGGAAACCATAATTCACCAGCACGGTTTTGCGCGAACGATCACCTTCATACATCCCGCCAATTTGCGGAATGGTCGCGTGCGATTCATCGATCACGACGAGAAAATCTTTCGGGAAAAAGTCGACGATCGTATACGGCTTTGATCCCGGAGGCCGGCCGGAGAGATGTCGCGAATAATTTTCGATCCCGTTGCAGAAACCCATCTCCTGCAACATCTCCAGATCGTATTCGGTGCGGATGCGGAGTCGTTGCGCTTCGAGCAATTTGTTTTGCGATTCCAGGACTTTGATTCGGTCTTCCAGCTCGGCCCGAATTGTTTGCAACGCGCGATTCAATTTGTCGGCCGGTGTCACGAATTGTTTCGCTGGAAAAAATGTGATCACACTGAGCGATTCGCGGGCGTGACCGGTCAACGGATCGAAGCGGGTGATGGCATCGATTTCGTCGCCGAAAAATTCCAAACGCACCGCCTCCTCGTCGGCGGTCGCGGGATAGACTTCGACCACGTCGCCGCGGACCCGAAATTTGCCGCGCGAGAAACTGATATCGTTGCGTTCGTAGAGCATATCGACCAGGCGACCGAGCACCGCTTCGCGCGAAGTATGCTGGCCGCGTTTTACCGTCAGCAGCATTCGCTCGTAATCTTCCGGCGACGTGACGCCGTAGATGCAGGAAACGCTCGCGACCACGATCGTGTCGCGCCGGGTGAGCAGTGCACTGGTTGCGGACAGGCGCAATCGCTCGATCTCTTCGTTAATCGATGAGTCCTTCTCGATGTAAGTATCGGTCCGCGGAATGTAAGCTTCCGGTTGGTAGTAATCGAAGTAGCTGACGAAATATTCGACCGCGTTTTTGGGGAAGAATTGCTTGAACTCCGAGTAAAGCTGGGCCGCCAGGGTTTTGTTGTGCGAAATTACCAGTGTCGGCCGGTTTAACTCGCGAATGACGTTGGCGATCGTGAATGTTTTTCCCGAGCCAGTAACGCCGAGCAGCGTCTGGTGCCGATTGCCCGCTTCGACCGACTTGATCAGCTTGGCGATCGCCTGCCCCTGGTCGCCACGAGGTTTATAGTCGGATTCGAGCTGAAACGGCATCCGGCAATTTAGCACGCGAGAGACGTTGCGCTTGTGAAAGGCGCTTCCGAAAGTTAATTCAGCGAAACAGGGTGAATCTGCCAAAATTCTTTACCGAGCTGAAGCGCCGGCATGTCTATCGCGCGGCCGTCGTCTACGCGATGGTGGCATGGCTCTTAACCCAGATCGCGACTCAAGTCTTTCCGTTCTTCGACGTTCCGAACTCGGCAGTGCGCTTTGTCATCGTCGTGCTGGTCATTGGGTTCCCAATCGCAATGCTGCTGGCGTGGCTTTACGAGTTTACCTCCAAAGGATTTGTTCGAGAGGAAGATGTCGATCCAGTAGCGCGGCAAAGCTCGGGCCGAGTCTTCAATTTTACGATCATCGGTATTCTTCTACTTCTAATCGCGGTGCTGATTTACGAGCGGCTTCCATCTCACAGCTCAAGCGGTGAACTGATCCCTGACAAGAGCATCGCGGTGTTACCGTTCGCCAATTTCAGTGACGACAAGCAGAACGCATTTTTCGCCGACGGCATCCAGGACGACATTCTGACGAGTCTGGCCAAGATCGCCGACCTGCGCGTGATCAGCCGTTCGTCGGTGATGCAATTCCGCGATCCGGCGGCGCACAATCTCCGCGAAATTGGCCGGCTGCTCGGAGTGGCCAACGTATTGGAAGGAAGCGTGCGGCGGGAAGGCGATCGAGTGGTGGTGAATGTGCAGTTGATCGACGCTCTGAAAGATCGGCATCTCTGGGCCAATCGCTATGAACGGACGCTGGCAGACTCGTTAGGCCTGCAAGGCGAACTCGCGTCAGAGATCGCAGAGGCGTTGCGAGTGACATTGAGCCCTAACGAAAAAGCGCGCATCGGGACCAAACCGACGGAAAATACCGATGCTTACCTGGTTTATCTCCAGGCGAACCAAATTGAACGCAATCCGGACACGTTGCTCGAAGATTACAAAAAGGCAGAGCAGCTTTACCTAACCGCCATCGGGCTCGACCCAAAGTTTGCTCTGGCCCATGCCCGACTCGCTTCCACGCGCGCGGCGATTTTTCATTATTATGAGCCGCTTGATGCCTGGAAGACGAAAGCCCGCGTCGAAGCCGATGTTGCCCTTCAGTTGCAACAGAATCTGGCCGAGGCGCATCTCGCTCTCGGTCAATGCATTTACTGGATCGACCGGGATTACGTTCGCGCGCTTTCTGAATTCGATATCGTTTCGCGTTTATCGCCTAACAACAGCGAGGCGGGAAGATTGATTGCGGCGATCAAGCGACGGCAGGGGAAATGGCAGGAATCCGTCGATACTTATGAAAGGATTGCCAAGCTTGATCCGCAGGATCCAAACGTTGTCCGCAATTTGGTGTTTACCTATACCGCGTTGCGACGCTGGCCGGAGGCCGCGCGAGTTGCTGCGCGGTTGCGATCAATGGCGCCGGCCTCGCTCGACGCTAAAATTCAAACCGGTTACGTCGATTTTTGGTGGAAAGGGGACACGAAGTTATTGAAATCGCTGGTCGACCAGGTCCCCGCCGGGACGGATCCGGATGGCGTGATCACAAGTGTGCGATGGGACGTGGCCATGATGGACCGCGATTTTTCCCATGCGAAAGAGGTTCTCGAGAAATCGCCATTGACCGATATTTCGTATACGAACGCGGGGGCGACGCCTAAAAGTTTTTTTGTCGGTTGTATTCTCCTGGCCACAGGGAACAACGCCGAGGCCCGGAAAGCTTTTGAATTGGCGCGTCCGGCGTTTGAAGCGCAAGTGAAAGAAGCTCCGGATAGCGCCGATCGGCACGCTAATCTCGGTTGGTGTTACGCGTTCATGGGCCAGAAGGAAGATGCGATTCGGGAAGGCCGGCGCGCCGTTGAGCTAAAACCCGAATCTGCTGACGCCTTCGATGGCGCGATCATGAATTGCTATCTCGCGCTCATTTATGCGCGCTGCGGCGAAAATGACCTGGCCATTCCTTTGATCGAGCGTTTGCTGAAAACACCCGGCGCAGTCGACAGCGTCGTTTACAGTATCACCGTGAACGATCTGAAACATCGCTGGGAATGGGACCCGATTCGCAACGACCCGCGGTTTCAGCAATTGATCGCGCATTCGTCGCCGTGAACCGATTTTTCGCCGAGCTAAAGCGGAGGAAAGTTTACACCGTCGCAATCGCCTATCTCGTTGGCGGCTGGGCGCTGGCCCAGGGCATCTCGCAATTGTTGCCGGTCTTCGATATTCCGATCTGGGTCGTTCGGCTTGTTGTTCTCTTGATCGTGCTCGGATTTCCGGTCGCGCTTGTGCTCTCATGGTTTTTTGATTTCACCCGCTACGGAATCGTTCGAACGCCGGATCTGAAAGATAAGATCGACATCTTACCGGCTGCCACTTCAAACGAACGGTCGATTGCGGTCCTGCCTTTCACCGATTTGAGTCCCGGCGAAGCGCGCGATTATTTCGGCGAAGGCATTGCGGAAGAAATTCAGACGGCGCTCGCGAAAACTGAGGGACTGCGCGTGGCGGCGCGGCGATCCTCGTTTTGGTTCAAGGACAAGAAAGCGGACCTGAAGGAAATCGCGGACAAGCTCAACGTGGAGCACGTGCTCGAAGGCAGTGTGCGTCGCGACGGGAATCGCGTCCGCATCAGCGCCGAGCTGACGGATTGCTGTAATGGCTTCACTCTTTGGTCGGAAACATTCGAGCGCGAGATGCAGGGCATCTTTGCGCTTCAGGATGAAATTACGCGTGCGATTGTCGATGCGTTAAAATTGAAGCTCGATATCTCCGCGCCGCTGGCGTCGCGGCTCGTCCGGAGCACTGCTGCCTACGACGTTTACCTGCACGGCTTGTTTTATTCAGACCGAACCAGCGAAGAAGATCTGCGGAAGAGCTTGGAATATTTCGAACGGGCGCTTGAGAAAGATCCGCAACTCGGCCGCGCCTGGACCGGGATTGCGAAAGCGTGGTTATGGTTAGCGGATGCTTACGTTGCGCCCCTCGAAGCCTATTCAAAAGTCCGCGAAGCCGCCACCAACGCGCTCGAGATCGACAATGACGATGCAGAGGCACACGTCTACCTGGCAGAAACAAAACGCATTCTCGACTGGGACATGGACGGAGCAGCACGTGAATTTGGCCGTGCGGTCGAGCTTGATCCGAAGTCGACCCCCTCGAACTATTTCTCGGCCGCGTTTTGGGCCGCGCGCGGCGAACGTGATGAAGCGCTGGTCTATTTGCAACGGACATCCACGATCGATCCGGCGTCGCTTTGGGTGAACAACTCCGCGTGCGAGCTCTACCGTTACTTCGGTTTATACGATGAAGCGATGAAAGCCGGCGAACGCGCATTACAACTGGACCCCGCATTTGTTTATGGCGAGCCATTGCTGGCCGCGCTTTATCGCGAGATGGGACGCTTCGACGAAGCGATTGCGCTCTACCAGAAGGCGCAAAGTATCAGCGGTCGTCCAGCTTTTGGTCTGGCGATCACTTACGCGCGGATGAATCGATCGGATCAAGCGCGCGAAGTTCTTGCCAGGACCATTGCGAGTCGCGGGGGGTATACGCCTGGCGATGCGGTTGCTCATGTCAACGTGGCGCTCGGTGCGCGCGATGACGCCATTCGCGAACTCGAACGCGCCTGCGATGAACGGTCCTCGTCGCTCCATTTCATCGGCATTGCGCCCGAATTCGCGCCGCTTCGATCTGACAAACGTTTCTTGTCGATCCTGAATAAGATCGGTCTTGAACCGGCGAAAGTCTTCGCCGCCGGCGCAGCGCCCTGATTACTGGAAAATCACATCCTGACCGTGACCGTGCGAGCGGACGCCGTAGTTATGCAAGTCGCGCGTGGCCAGGTGCATTCCGAAAATCAACACCGCGATCAAACCGAAATACAAGATCGACATCGTCCAGCGCTGGACGGGTGTTACTTCATAATAACGTCGCTCTTCTTCGGTTCGTTTCCGGAAGAGCGAATAAACGCGTGGCAGCGACGCGATCACCATTAGCCAGACAATAAAGTTCGGGTACTTCCAGCCGAACCAAAGCAGCACCGCGAAACCCGGCAGCCAAAGCCAGCGCGAT
>QHOI01000195.1 GCA_003218705.1 Verrucomicrobiota bacterium
CGTCCTTGCAGAGGTTAACAACGTGAAGCCTCAGTCCATGTTTTACTTCGCACTCGCCCAAATCTCGTAAGTAGGGCTGCCAGTGCCGGTATTCACCCAGATCGTCGGCGACATGTTTGGATAAAAGAATGTGGCCGGCGTCGCCGCAATCGAGCACGCGTTGAGCGACGTTAATGCCTGCTCCAGCGATATTGACCCGGTCGTTCACGTCCGGGACCTGGTTGATGGGGCCGCTGTGAATTCCCATGCGCACTTGAATCTCCGGATGGTTTTGGAGTGCTTGCGCGATTTCCAACGCACAATGCGCCGGTTGCTCGAGATTTTCGAAGAACAACAGCGCCATCCCATCGCCAGTTGGCAAGCGAATGAGTTTGTCTTTCGCTTCGGCGGCGCGGAAACAATCAGTGCTCCGGACGATGCGGTTCAGTTGCTGCAGCGATTCGACCTGGTCATTGACGAGCAGTTTCGAATATCCGACCACGTCGATTAACAAAAGGTGCGCGATCTCGAGCGGGAGATCGGGCTTTGGCTCCGCGGACATATGTTGCGCGTTCAAGCATCCTCTTTGCCAAATTGATGATACTAACTATATCGCTTCGCGTCGAGACCAAACTTCGGTTTCGTTAGGCTGCACGTCGATCGATTATCCCTGTTCCGTGTTTCCGCTGCGATTCAGTTCGGCTGCGCGAAACCAAGCCTGCCCCAAATGCCGCAGCATTCAGAACGATCATAATGAATGCGAAAAGATACATGCCCAGGGTAAGGCCGATCGCGAGGTGCATCGCGCAAATGCATGTGAACCAGATTGTTCGTGTTCTTTTTCCCCAAATAAAAAATGGATACCCGGTTTCCAACAGGCAAATGAACACTCCCGCAATCGGAAATAGGTCCTTCCACCTAATGAGTATCTCAGGATCAATTATATTGGAAGGCGGGCGGATCAATGCGCGCCAGATATTCGAGCCATCCCACCAACCGTTCCCCAAACATTTTGTGAGTCCCCCGAAAAAATAGATGATGCACAGATGAACCTGTAAGACGCGCCGCCAAAAACCGAGAAGCTGTGGATCTTTCGATGGCGATTTCCGCAGTCGCCAGTCGAGAGAATATCGATCGGGCAAGGGAGACAACATCAGATAGAAAAGTCCGACCGTCATGAAATTATCCGCTCCATAGGAGAGCAGACCCCCGCTCTTCGCAGCACAAAGGTGAAGGAACCAGGCGAGTATCGCAGATGAGCGGCAGAAAAGGCCCGCGAGTAAGCTAAAGCCCGTTCCAAGTAAACAGACCCACGCTATGGAAAGCACCGCATTCTCAGACAGTCCGACGTACGCTCCGAGAGAGACTAACCATCCAAGCCTCGGAACAAAGCGACTTTCCACGGAAAGGAGTGCTTCTGCGAGATTGCGGCTGATGAGACCATGACCAGTTCCAGCCAACAAATAATTCCAATCATCTCGTAAAGATAGAGTGTAAACTATTACCTGAAGACCAAGGCCGAGTCTCAACACACTCAGCCACGTGTCAGACTCGACCGGAAACAGGAATTGCAGGATCCGTTCCCTCCACGTCTCCAATTGCTTAGGGATTTTCCGGCTTAGTTGCTTTGTCGGTACGGCTGAAGTCATAAGCGTACGAAAATTCGTACGATTCTCTTTTACCCTGTTCGAACTCGCTGATACTTGGCAAACTGATTGATCCAAAAACGGCGCGAATTGCTGTCACATCTGGATGGTCGCGCCAGACCGAACCGGCCAGCATTTTCACCAGATACTCCCGCAGAGGATCGTACCGAGTGCGCGCTATCTCATCGATTACACCGGCTAGACGCATTCCAGCCGCGGCGCTATGGACGCGCGGCAGTTGGTACTCCACTCGCCCATCGGGGTAATGTAATTCAAAGACGACCTTATAACTCGCCGGCACATTTGGCGCGAAGTAACCATATCCGCGTTCGACGCCGGCGATGTGCGAATAAGTCATAACGGCTCGACGAAACGCATTTGACGCGGCTAAATTCTGCCCCGAAGCCGCAGCGATGAAAGCTTCGGCTTTTTCTGCATACCTATTAACGGTATGCGGCGCGATCGTTAGACCGTGCGCAATTAACCACAGCGTCTCACGGCAGGAGACCGTAAGAATTAGTGAAAAATGAAGTATGAAGCACGCCAAATAAACAGATTTCTGGCGCACAGCTCCATCTACTTTCAGCAGCGCAAGAGTAAACTTGGCGCGCTATTTATTTACTGTGGTTGTACTAGCTCATCCAGCACACTCTTTATATCGGAGGTGGACATCGACCCAACCTGTCGCGTTG
>QHOI01000203.1 GCA_003218705.1 Verrucomicrobiota bacterium
GACCGACAGCGAACCGGCGCAGCCGTAGCCCTAATCGCGTTTCACCGGCGTCGGTTTCCCGTCCGGGCCGAGCGCGACATAAGTGAAGACGCCGTTTGTTACTTTGACGCGTTCGCCCGTTCGATAACGCGTCACCCAAACATCGACGCAAATTTTCATCGACGTGCGTCCGATTTTCTCAAGCCAGGCGTAGCACGCGACGGTGTCCCCTACACGCACGGGATTAAGGAACGACATCCCCTCGATGGCCACCGTCACCACACGCGACTTTGCCACTTTGCCAGCCAGGATCGCGCTGCCCAAATCCATTTGCGAAACCAACCAGCCGCCAAAAATGTCGCCATCGCGATTAGTGTCCTTGGGCATCGCGATCGTCTGGATCACCAGTTCGCCCTTTGGTTCATCAGGAAGGTTCATCTTTGTTTTTAACCACGAATGGACACGAATTTACACTAAGAAAAATTCCTCATTCCACTCTTCCGGTATTCGTGCGCATTCGTGTTTGGTCTTACAAGATCAACATGCAGTCGCCGTAACTGTAAAAGCGGTATCGCTGACGGATCGCTTCTTCGTACGATCGCAATAAAAACTCGCGACCGGCGAAAGCGCTCACCAGCATGAGCAAGGTTGAGCGCGGCAAGTGAAAATTGGTTAGCAGAACATCGACCACACGAAATTCAAATGGCGGGTAAATGAAAATGTCCGTCTTGGTCGATTGCGCGCTAATTTTGCACTCGTTAGACTTGACTGCTTTAAACAGTCGAGTTTTGCGGGCGGCTGATTCTAATGTGCGGACTGTAGTTGTTCCCACAGCGATGACGCACCCGGCCTGGTTAATCTTGGCGGCCGCTTCCTCGGAAATTGAAAACGATTCGGCGTGCATCCGATGCTCGGCGACATTTTCCGAGTAGACCGGCCGAAAAGTGCCCGGGCCGACATGAAGCGTCACAAATGCGTGCGGAATCTCGGACAAAATTTCCGGCGTGAAATGCAGCCCCGCCGTTGGTGCGGCCAGCGCGCCCGGGTTTTGAGCGAAGACAGTTTGATAACGCTCGTTGTCCGCGAGGTCGCTTTCGCGGCCGATGTACGGAGGCAACGGCATCGATCCGTGCGCATAAAGATCGATATCTTCGGCCAGCGCGACGATCCGTTCGCCGTCCGGCAAAATCTCTTCGACGCGCAACAGCACGTTGTCGATCTTAGTCGTGACACCGGCTCGCATCTTGCGGCCGGGCTTGACCAAACATTTCCAGCGCGCGGAGCCGAGTTTCTCCAAAAACAAAAACTCGACCGCGTGATCGTCCGAAAATCTGCGCGCAGGCAGAACCCGGGTGTTGTTCAGGACCAGCAAGTCGCCCGGCTTCAAGAAGGCTTTTAGATCACGAAACTGTCGATGTTCGATCGTTTGCGAATCGCGATGCAGCACCATCATGCGCGCCTCGTCCCGCCGCGGCAGCGGACGCTTGGCAATCTGCGCTTCGGGCAGCGGATAATCGTAGTCGCTTAGCTTCGAACTCATCGGCGCATCATCAACTCCGAAAGCTTTCGCGAGTCAAAATCATTTGCCGATTCGCGCAAAACTTCCCAATATGCGGCTGATGCACTTTCCGCAGGCGCTCGAAGCGGTTCTCGAAACTCTCGAGCGCATGCGCGATGAAAGGGCGCATCGTCCGTGCGCATCGCGAAGCGCCCTCGATGCGCTGAACCAAGCCGCGCCGGCTCGCAGCTCCGGCAACCTTCGCGAGACAAAGATCGACCCGACTTCGCCGAGCCTGCGGCGGGCAGGCAGCGACAAGATTGAACAGTTGGCCTCGGTTCAATCACGCGTCTGCGCTTGCACGAAATGTCCGAACCTCGCGCGCACGCGGACGCAGACCGTCTTCGGCGTCGGCAATCCGGACGCCGAGATCATGTTCATTGGCGAAGCGCCGGGCGCGGATGAAGATGCGCAGGGCGAACCGTTCGTCGGCCGTGCCGGCCAATTGCTCACTAAGATCATCAAGGCAATGGGCTTCGCGCGCGAAGAGGTTTACATCGCCAATATTCTAAAGTGTCGCCCGGACGTGCCGGCCGGTTCGTTTGGAAATCGCCCGCCAACACCGCGCGAAATGCAAACCTGCCGCCCGTATTTGATGGAACAAATCGACATCATTAAACCGAAAGTGATCGTCGCGCTTGGCGCTGTCGCGGTGGAAGGACTTCTTGGGACGCGTTCGCCGATGCGCGAACTGCGGGGGCGTTGGAACTCATTCAATGGGACGCCATTGATGATCACTTATCATCCCGCGTATCTGCTCCGAAACCAATCGCCTTCGGAAAAACGCAAGGTTTGGGAAGATATGATGCAGGTTCTGGAGCGGCTCGAGAAACCGATCAGCGAAAAGCAGCGCAATTATTTTTTGTAAGGCGACCGATTATCGCGAAAGATCGCGGTAGAGCGAC
>QHOI01000025.1 GCA_003218705.1 Verrucomicrobiota bacterium
GATTTCCAACGTTATCTTTGCAGAGATTAACAATATTGATGCGCAAGCCGTGCTTGACTTCGTACTCACCCAGATCACGCAAGTAAGGTTGCCAATGCCGATATTGCATTAAATCGTCGGCGACGTGTTTGGACAACAAGATGTGCCCGGCGTCGCCACAATCCATTATTCGCTGGGCCACGTTGATTCCGCTGCCGGCGACGCTGAGCGTATCGTTAACATCCCTGACTTGATTAACCGGCCCACTGTGAATCCCCATCCGCAATCGAACGGTCGAAGTTTCTGTCAGCTTCTGACTAATCTCCAAGGCGCAACGCACGGGTTCTTCCGGACTGCGAAAGAAAAGTAGTGCCATTCCGTCACCGGTTGGTACCCGGATCAACTTGCCCTTCTCTTCGGCATTTCGGAAGCACTCAGTAATTCGCACGATCCGAGCGAGTTCTTGGAGTGCTTCGATCTGCTCATTTACCAGTAATTTCGAGTAACCGACGATGTCGATTAAGAGCAGATGCGCGATCTCGAGCTGCAGATCTGATTGCGGCATCTGCGGTGTTGGTAGCGTGGGCAGGCGGCTCCTTCGAGACTAACGATTATCGCCCTTTGCATTCGCCAGGTCGAGGGGAAATGCGACCGTTCAACTGCCACGGCCACAGCCTCTTCGCCAAAATGCGGTCGCGCGGGTGATATTCCTCGTCCGGGCAAATAGGCTTTGCCAGCATCGGAAATCTTTATAGAGTCGTGCGCTTTATCGCCTTAAAGCCATGGTCTTTCTCGCTTTGAACCTGCTCGATTTCGGAGTGCAATTGTCGATGTTGTGCGCCGTGATCGGTCTGATCTTTGCGTTCGTTCTCATTGTGATAGTGGCGCGTTCACCAGCCGGTAATGAACGGATGCGTCAGATTTCCGGAGCAGTGCTGGAGGGCGCGAAGGCATACTTGAATCGCCAAGTCGTCACGATCAGCGTAATCGCGGTTATCATTTTCATTCTGCTTTTCATCTTTAAAGATCATCCGACCGCGATCGGTTTCGTCGTCGGCGCGTTCTGTTCGCTCTCAGCCGGCTTCATCGGCATGCGCATCGCGGTCATCGCCAATGTTCGCACGACCCAGGCGGCAACGAGTTCGAGTACGCGTGCCTTGCGTATGGCATTCAACGGCGGCGCGGTGACTGGTTTGTTAGTGGTTGGTCTCGCGCTTCTCTCGGTGTCGATCTTTTACACCGTGGCCGACAAGATGGTCGGCCATGATATGGCGATTCGCAGTCTGGTTGGTCTCGCCCTCGGTGCGAGCTTGATCAGCGTCTTCGCGCGACTCGGCGGCGGCATTTACACCAAAGCAGCCGATGTCGGAGCAGATCTGGTCGGCAAAATTGAGCAAGGTTTCGAAGAAGACGATCCGCGTAATCCGGCCACGATCGCAGACAACGTTGGCGACAACGTCGGCGATTGCGCGGGCATGGCGGCAGACGTTTTTGAAACTTACGCGGTCAGTTTGATCGGCGCGATTTTGGTGGGCGCGCTCACGCTGGTTGGAAATTCAGCGGCGATCGTCTATCCGTTCGTGCTTGGCGGGATTTCAGTGCTCGGCGCGATTTGCGGAGTGTTATTTGTGAACGTCGCCAACGGCAAACCTGCAGCTGTGCTGATGGGCGGCGTTCTAACCAGCGCGATTATATCAGCGATTTTGTTTTGGCCGGCCACGCATTACTTGTTTCCAACCGGATTGACGATCGGCGGCGCAACGCGCACGCCCACGCAACTCTATTTCGCCTCTCTCATCGGCCTGGTTATGACAGCGGTCGTGGTCGCGATCACAAATTACTACACCTCGATGCGCTACGCCCCGGTTCAAAAAATCGCGCGCGCGTCGGAGACGGGTCATGCTACCAACATCATCGCCGGGTTGGCGGTTGGCCAACACGCGACCGCGTTGCCGGTTGGATTCATCGGCATCGCTATCCTCCTTAGTTTTCATTTCGCCGGGCTTTACGGAATTGCGATTGCGGTAATGTCGATGTTATCGATGGCGGGAATCATCATCTCGCTCGATTCATTCGGACCGATCACCGACAACGCCGGCGGCATAGCAGTGATGAGCAATTTGCCAAAAGAGGTGCGCGTGGTGACCGACCAGCTCGATGCCGTCGGCAACACGATGAAAGCTGTTACGAAGGGTTATGCGATCGCGTCGGCGGGACTCGCCGCGCTGGTTCTTTTCGGATCTTATGTCGAGGAATTGAGGGCGCATAACGTTGCTTACGCCGAATTTCAATTTTCGCTCACAGAACCGAAAGTGATCATTGGCCTCTTTCTCGGCGGTTTGCTGCCATTCATTTTCACTGCATTTAGCATGGATGCGGTTGGTAAAGCTGCGGGCGCGGTCGTGCGTGAAGTGCGTCGGCAACTGCAGGCGAAACCGGGAATTTTGACTGGGCAAGACACGCCCGATTACGGTACCTGCGTCGATATCGTGACCAAAGCGGCTTTGCGCGAAATGATTGTTCCGGCGTTGTTGCCGTTGGTCTTCGTCGTTGCGGTTGCAACCATCAAACCGCTTGGGCCGGTTGTTTTGGGCGGTTTACTTGTTGGAACGATTGTCACCGGATTGTTCGTCGCTATCGCGATGACTTCCGGAGGTGGTGCGTGGGACAATGCAAAAAAATTTATCGAAGAAGGAAATCTCGGCGGCAAAGGCTCATTTGCCCACGCGGCTTCGGTGACCGGCGATACTGTCGGCGATCCGTATAAAGATACTGCCGGACCCGCGATCAATCCGATGATCAAGGTTGTGAACATCGTCGCGATCCTGATCATTCCGATCTTCTTTTAATTTCGGTTGGCGAGAAAATTTAGCGCGCAAAATCTTCTCGATCTGTTACAAGATCGACATGGACGAGAGCCACGATTTTCAGATTGTCCGGCCGGACCAAGGTCGTTCCAGGACGCGAAGCCTGGCGAAAGCGGATCCGGGAGCGACGCCGTTCAAGGTTGTGGTCGATCCGAAAGTGCGGCTCGATCTTCGGCGGGCGTTAGTCGATTTAATCGATTATCACGACGAAGCTTTGGCCGAGCATTTTGCCCAGGGCAAACTTGGTCTTGATTCCTACAAAGAATATATCGAGCTGTTTGCGCGCAGTTTGAAAGAGACAGGTGAGTTTGCTGTAGTTTGCCGCACTAGTTCGATCTCTGGGGCGACTCGATCAGCTCGCGTTCCTGTGGATTTAACCGGTCGCGCGGAATCGTTGCAATAATGTCGCGTGCTTCGTCATTGCGATCGCTGGCGAGAAGCGCGGCGGCGTAAACCGCGCGCCAGGCCGGCAAAGTCCGTTTCCAGTCGATCGAAACAGGCCCTTTGAATTGAGCCATTGCCGAAGCCGGATCGTGCTGGCGAAGATATCCGAGCGCAGTTGTGACCCGATACGACAACCGGCTTGGATATTGCTCCGCTATTTTTTTTGCGACCGCGAAATTTTGATCAACATCTTCGCCCAGCAACAAATTGAGATAAGCCAGTTGGTCCGCCGCGTTCGGGTCTTCCGGTGCACGAGCCGAGATTTTTGACATCGCTGTGCGTTGGGCGGCCGTATCGCCACTCCTTTGACTCACGCGCTGCGTGCCGCGGTAGGCGAAGTCTGCATGTTCCGGAAAGCGGGCAAGTTGCTCATAGGCTTTGAGCGCGGCGGCGGTGGCGCGGCTTTGTTCGGCAAAATTCGCAACAAAACGCAATTTATATGGATCACTAGCAGCCAGCGAAATGGCATGGTTCCAATGGACCTCGGCATCCAAATTAGCGTTGCGCTCGAGCGCCGTGCGCGCGCGAAAACTTTCGATTACCGAAGGGTCCAGGGTGACGTCGGTCCGGTTGAGAACACCATCGATGTCGTTCCAACGTTGCAGAGTGGCCAGTGCATCCAGTCGCGCGAGTAACAGCTGGTTGTCTTCCAACGTGCGTTCAATCGGGAAAGTCGAGAGCACCAGCTCAGGCTGCTGGTGCGCGTTTAACCAACGCGCAAGGTCGAGAAGTTCCTGGCTCTGTCCATTCCGCCAACGTTCGACCTCCTCGCGGTAAACTCGAGCCGCCTCATCCGGCTGCAGCTGGATGCGCATGTCGGCGGCAAGCAAATCGTCCTTAGCGGTTTTTGGGGTTAGAGCCGTCAGTTCTTGCAAGAGCCGCTTTCGCTCGTCGGTCGTTAGTTCAGGCGCAGCGGCGAGCGCTTCTACAGCTGCCTTCTTATAAACAATTGGTCTAGCGGCGAGTTCCCAGAGAATCTTACGGGCTTCTGCCTGATCGGCCGCATCCGTCGATTGGGCGAGAACTTCGGCCAATTGAAAACGCGGCGCGTCATCGTCTGGAGTGCGTTTGCTGGCGACACGCAGATATTCGCTGGCCTTCACATTGTCCCCAATTTTTCTGGAGTAGCGCGCGGCCAGTTGAAGCGCCTTCGTATCGGGATTGTCTTTTAGTAATGGGTCGATCACTTTTTCCGCGAGATTCAGGCGATTAGTTTTAATGAGCAATTCGGCGTAGTCCTCGCGGTCGCGGATGGTGCACTGGGGAAGGGCCAGAACTTTCTGCCAGAGCTCGAGCGCTTCGGGACGCTCGGCTTTCGAAGCGAGACGCGCGGCCCCGCTTAAACCGTGGTAATTCGAAGGATCCAACTGCAGCGCAACTCGATACTGAACTGCGGCGTCATTCCATTTATCCGCCGCGACAAGGGCCTCGCCGGCCGCGGCAAAGCGTTCGGCCCGCTGTCCCTTGAACCAGCGGTAGGCTATTGTGCCCGCGACGATCACGGCTAACACGCTCGCGATCAGCAAAATCCACCACCTGCCTCGTCGTTTTCGTGCCAAATTGCGCTGGTCGTGCTTGAACCTCTCCCGGTCTGTCCCCTCACTCATGAGCTGTAATATTGAAAGAGCGCAGGCAAGCGCCAACCCTAAATCGGGAACGCGTTTTGTCAGGTCAGAGCCGTCGTTCCCAGGCTAAAGCAGTCTAAAATATCATTGACATCCGGACCGCGTTTAAGGCACGATCGCCGCTGAATTTCACAGAAAATATGAGGAAGGCATGCATTCTAGGGTTGGCGTTGCTCGGGTCGGTTAGTTTCATCGCGCGAGGCGATATTATTCCGACGTTATCGTCCGTAACGGGATCGAGTCCAAATTTCACTTGGAATTACTCGGCCAATGTGACGGTGGATGAAACGATTAACACCGGCGATTTCTTCACAATTTACGATTTCGGGACGATCGCGCCCGGATCCAATACTCAACCGACTGGTTGGACGTTTTCACAGGCGCTGGTCGGTCCTACCCCAACGCTGGTATTGCCCACCGATAATCCAAGCATTTTGAACCTGACCTGGACTTATAATGGCGCCGCGCCGATCACCGGCTCGGCGGCGCTGGGAATATTTTCGGTGATCACGTCAACGGATCAGTTGAAGGTTGGTCAGTTTACCGCCGAAGCGACGCGCAGCAGCGGACCAAATGCCGGGACGAAGGTGGATAACATTGGTACCATTTCGGTGCCGGTGCCAGAATCATCGTCCTTGTTGCCAATCATCGGCGTGTGCATCGCAGCTGCTCTTTCGAGATTGGTTCGTCGTCAGCACGCTTAAGACAACAATTACTGTTTCCCTTAGGCTGCCCCGAAAGAGATTTCGGGGCAGCTTTTTTTGGGCTGCGACGGAGCCGCGAAAACCCTTGGTTTCGGGGCGGTTGCGTGACACACTCGATGCCGGTTACCTATGTCGGCGGCATCGGAATCGTCTACGCGGCTGAAGCTGTGGGGAGTCCGTGGCTCAATTCCAGTCCCGGGCCCGACGACCGTCCGTTATGGCGGTAACACGACCTGCGCGGAAGTGCGCGCCGATGGCGAGCTCATTGTGCTAGATGCCGGATCGGGGATTCGCGAGCTTGGCCTGGCCCTCGAAAATGAATTCGGGTCGCGCCCGATTAATCTCAGCTTGCTCATCACCCACGTTCATTGGGACCACATTCAGGGTTTTCCTTTTTTCGTGCCTTCCTATAACGACAAAAACCAAATTCGGATTCTTGGTTATGAGGGGACGGGCAGCGGCCTGCGCGAGATTCTGAACGGGCAGATGGCAACGCCTTTCTTCCCCGTCGCGCTCTACGATCTGCCGGGAAAGATCAAAATCGAAAAACTCGAGTCGATGGATTTCAAGATCGGGAAGGTGCATGTCCGTTCAAAATTCATGAATCATCCGGGCGTTTGCGTTGGCTATCGAATTTTCACGAGCAAGGGGTCGATCGCTTTTCTGCCTGATCATGAACCGTACGAAGCGTTCAAGCTTCACTCTGCTAAATCGCATCTGTTGAGCCCGGAGCAGACGCAGAAACGCGCTCGCGAAGACCGCGCCGAACTCGTGAAATTTCTTCAAGGTTCCGATATTCTGATTCTCGATACCCAATACACGGACGAGGAATATCAGGCGCACGTCGGCTGGGGCCACGGCTCGCTCAGCACCGCCATCTCGCTCGCGCTCGATGCCGCCGTTCGAAAGCTCATTCTCTTCCACCACGACCCGACGCACGACGACGAAATGATCGACAAGATGGTCCAGACGGCGCGAAAGCTGGCCGCTAAAAGCGAAAGTTACGTTGAGGTCGAAGGCGCGCGCGAAGGTGCCGAAATGACCCTGGATTAATTGTGACTAGGTCGGTTTTCGATCTGCTTGCGCAACGGGCAAATTGAGCTTTAGATCTTGTCCCCCGTGCTTTTGCCTCGTGGTGTAATGGTAGCACAAGAGATTCTGGATCTCTTTGTCTAGGTTCGAGTCCTAGCGAGGCAGCTTTTCTCCTCAGCCTGCCCCAGTACGTCCGTGGGTGCCTCATTGTGCCAAAACTCCTCTGGATAAACGACTTTCGATGTATTCTCGGGACGCGAGGCGGTGCCAACCGGTGACTCCGAATTCCTAGAACAGTCTGGAGTTTGTGTGTCTAGTTGTGTGTCGATGAAGACATCGGATTCGGCAAAGCGGGGGAGGTTTTCGATGGCCTCGTAAATGGGCAATTTAGATGCGTCCATGTAGTGATTCATCGTTAGACGAATCCCGACAACTAATAATATCGGAAACCTTTCAAACACAGCGCCTTACGAATCTTCGGTCGATTGCTTCGCATTAATTTAAGTCCGGTTATTGCGTGAAAAGCGAATATGAAATCAGAAACCACAACACAACAAGGGATCAACGTTATGATGGAACCAACGGTAACACAGAATAGCGCGCTTTATTTCGCGCAACACAAGAACTGGGCGCCACGGGCCGAATTTTTCCGGCTATTTGGTTTTGGCGCTCGCAAGCGGCGCCTTGCCCGGAAAGCAGCAACGATGGGCGAATTATTTTTCTGGGCACGACTTCACGGCGAGGGCAGAACGCTGAGCCGTCGTTAGTGTTCAGCCGTAGAGGCGGCCGTGCCGGACGCGCCTTGTGCTTTTGAAACATGCGCGCGCCGGGCATGACGACTCGCATGGCAGCGCAAATTAAGCGGCGGAATGGTGAGGAGGAATTCCGAGGGCGCAGCGAAGCTGATGAAAATCGACCGGCTTGGTGAGGTAAAAATCACATCCCGCCCGCAGACCGCGCTCCCGTTCCACGGCCTCAGTTCGGCCTGTAACCGCAATTGCTTTTAAGCCGTGAAGTCGTTTTGCTTCGGCCACGAGATCAAGACCATCTCCATCTGGTAGGTTAAGGTCACTGACGAGCGCATCAAAGCTCATCTCGGCCAATTGACTGCGGGCATCCTTCATGTTCTTGGCAATCACGGTTTGGCAGCCGCATCGACTCAATAGCGTGGCTAATACCGTTCGGGTATCGCAATGATCTTCGACGATCAGTATACGCATCTTACCTAAAGTCTTGGTTACAGGTTTGTGCGATCTTGTGCGAGCATTTTCCATGACAGATTCAGGGAAAGGATCACGATTAGGCAGTGCGGTCAATCGGGAGTCGTTATTGTCCGTCTTCGAACGGTTAGCACTTTAAATCGTGTGGTGGCTACGCAGCAACAGTTTGCTGGCAATCAGAATGTGCCTGGATGATTACCGGAATTGGTTCCCCTGACACTTTGGCAAAATCAGGGCGATCGTGCACCGACTCCGCCGCTTCGTTCAAGCCGAACGCGAGCACGTGCGAGTCGTTAGAGGGCAAGTTGAGAGCGACCCGCCGCAGTGTGTGGCGAATGATACGTTCCGCAGCGTCGCGTTGACGCTTAGTCATGATGCAATCAGCCGTCGCTTTCTCGAGTCCGTAGCGCGTCTGTATCACTCGGGTATAAATGGAGCGCCCCTCCGTTGCGGTGACCCCCGCAAACCGGACTCCAAATTCCGGCTGCAGAGCCAAAAACACTACTAGCCGGCGGGCGAGCTCTACTCTTGACCCAACGCGCTTCGGAACATTCATCCTGCGATGCGTGAAGCCGGCCTCAATCCAGCGCTCCGACCATTTTTCGCCGCGCGCGAGCATCACCACCAGCCGCGCCTTCGCCAGCCACGCCGTCAGCGCTTCGTCCGCGGCGGTCGTTCGTGTTTGTGCGGATGCTTTCGCGCTCTTGGCGGCTGACCATGCGGCCTCGGCTTTTTTGACTTGGTCAACAATGCGCCTAAGTTCGTCCGCCCGAATCCCTATCATTTCGAGCCATCTACCATGGGTATCCAACTCATTGGCAATGCGTTCCGCGAACGACAAAAGATCACTGACCTGGCAAGGGAGAGTATGGCGTCGCATTCGAGGAAATTGGTTGTGCTTCGGAGCAACCGTAAAGCATCTCGAGTGCCGCATGGGCAGATCGCCCCCAATCAGTCTCACTGCAGCATTCCTCTGAACTTTTGCTTAACGAAAGCAAATGTCCGAGCAGCAATGCATTTCGTTCCTTGCGGATGGCTTTATTCCGTCCTCATTCTTTCGTAGAACCATGACAGTGGCCCAATTGTGCGACCTTCCAGGTTAGGAACAATTCCGCACAGGACTGGTCGTTATCCGGTGAGGCCGGATCGGCTTGGAGGTTATTGGCCGCAAGAACAATGAAGGTTGCAACGATTTTTTCTGCTGTCCGCCATGTGCCCATTACGTATCTCCGTTTTGCCCGTCAGAGCTGCCCAACCCATTTTTTGTGTGCGTATTTGTGCGTAACTGAATTTCCAAGCGTCGATTATACGAGGGAAATTTGGATTTTTGAGCCAGCTTCGAGTCCTAGCGAGGCAGCCACGTAAAGATCTGACGATCTCTCGTGGCTCCGGTTTCCTAAAGGACGCTCGACTGTACCGACGTGGCATAAATAAAAGATGAACTCGCACGATATGATCGCCTCTTTATTTTTTGCGTGTTAACCGGTGTTTATCCCGTTGTAGCATCGGCGATTTCACGTAAGAAGCTCGCGCACCTCATCGCCGATTGCACGGTAATTACTTTTGAGGCACTCCCATATCCATAGCTAATTTCCAAGAGCCATCTTTTTGTCGTTTCCAAATGGTAACATATCGTCCTTCGTCTGCAGCCGGCTTACCTTTCACTTTGTACTCATACTTATACTTTCCGGTCTCGTAAGCCGTATCGTCGTGCAACCATACGGTCACGGTGGTCACTGTTACTTTAACGCCCGGATCGACGCCCTGCATTGCTGCTTTCTGATGCTCAGAAATTTGCTGAGGGCCCTTGAAAATCTTGCCATTACCCGCCAGTTGGAGGCCGTCGTCGGCGAAGATGGCTGCCACCATAGCAGGGGCGCCTTTTGCCTAGCCTTCACTCCACTGCGCGTTTCCTTTGTCAATGGCGCGTCTTACATCCGTCCAAGCCTCAGATGCACTTGGA
Organism: Verrucomicrobiota bacterium; assembly: GCA_003218705.1. GTDB lineage: Bacteria > Verrucomicrobiota > Verrucomicrobiia > Chthoniobacterales > UBA10450 > AV40. Next base: position 9,835 of record QHOI01000025.1, read on the forward strand.
AGTGTCGTTTGGTTTTGCGTTTGGGCGAAAACGATGGACACAGTCATAACGGCGACACCAATGCGGATAAAAACTTGTTTCATTTAATTTCCTTTTAATTTTTGTTAATTGAGCGTTCATACGCAAAAGCCGCTGACCGGAGCGAGCTGGTCGTGCAATGTCACTGCGTTTTTAGAGACCCTTGTTCGGCGATAGCTTATTACTCAATGCGAGCCATTCGGCATTATCAGCTTCAACGGCTTCTGATGTTGTAAGTACGCGCTCGGTCGGGCCCCGAATTTTCGCTCGAAGGCTTCTTGAAAAGACAAGGAGGTCCTAAAACCAACGGATTCTGAGACTGTCCGCAGCGTTTTCTGCCGCTTCGCGAGCCGACGGCGCGCTTCGTTTAGCCGCAAATTCTGCACAAAATCACGTGGAGGCTCTCCCAAAATGCTCTTAAATACTTTACTAAAATGGCTCGGACACATGCATGCCCGGCGCGCTAATACTTCTACTGACAGATCGGCGTCAAGATTCCTCATAACCCAAGCGACAAGCTCGGAAAAGCGGTCAATAGGGTGATTTTCCGAAGAATCGCCCTCGGGAGGAAGTTCGTCCTGGTCTTCTTTCGTAAGACGAAGCGCTAGCTCTTGCTCCACTGATTGGGCGACGTACGGGCCATAGTCTTCCTGGATCATCGCTAAAGACAGGTTAACACCTCCACTGAGGCCCGTTGTCGTATAATAAGGGCCATCTCGAACGAAGGACTTTCGATGATCGATCTTCAATCGAGGAAACTGCCGCGCCAACTCTCTCGCGAAGCGCCAATGCGTTGTGATTTCGCGACCATTAAGCAAACCGGTTGCGGCCAGCGCCTTCACCCCGGTGCCTACAGCACCAATTCGGCGTGTGTCATTAATACGGTTCAGAATCCATGTGCTTATTTTGTCGGTAACATCTGCCCTTAAAACGCCGCTACCACCCGCGATGACAATCGTGTCTAGTTCCGGGGCAGCGCTGAGGGTGTGTTGCGCTTGGAAAAGAAAGCCGGTCTCTGTGCGAAATCGATCTGAGATTGCGCCGATCGTGTGAACTTCATAACAAGGAATGCGATTGCCATAGCCGTCGTCCAAAGCGGCCGTGGCAAAGGTATCAGCCGGTGCCACGAAATGTGACGCCGTTACTTGTTCGAATCCTATCAAGCCCACGCTCTTCGATCTGAAGGCTAATACCGGATCGCGACCATTGATCATCACAGAGAGATTCTTCTCTGTCGTTCAAAATAAGCCTAGGACATCAAAGCGACAAAATCAGACGGTGGCACTGAAAACCAACGTCTCGTCTGATGGAAGTCCCAAATAGTCGGATTTATGTCCTTCTCTCGCTTTCGTTGGACTAGAGTCCCTAATCAACTGTATTATTTCCAGGGTCTAGAGGCAAAACGCGAATGAGTCGCGACCTTTCAAAACGTCCGACAATCGACGGTGCATCGATCTCAGCCACGCCAAAGATCGACCAGCAGACGTTGGCCGAAATGATGCCGGAGGTTTATGAAGAATTGCGGCGATTAGCTGCCAGTTATCTTCGAAAAGAGCGGAC
>QHOI01000026.1 GCA_003218705.1 Verrucomicrobiota bacterium
TTTTTTGCCGACTTTCTTCAGTCGCATGTTCTGCCGGTAAAGCTCAACGCAACGGGAATCGGCTACGCGCGTGGTTTTGAGCGATACGATGATGTCGTCGCCGGCGCGTGTGATTGTGCCCGTGCCAGCGTTCCTGGCACTATCTGTAAAGGTAAGCTCGACGGTTCCTTTGGAAGTGATTTTGCCGTTGCCGTCGGCGACTGGCTGGATGCCGTGACCATCGTTGTAACCGGCGCTGAACCATACCGACAAGGCGTTTCCGCTTTGCTCCAAGCTCATTTGAAACGTCGCTTGGCCGTTTAGAAAATTTCGATCGACATATTCGCCGGCAAAATTTGTCGGCTGCGCGGCGATGGCGGATGCGATCACGATGAGAATGCAGGACAGGGGAACGATAACGCATTTCATAAGCGGCAGGGTATCAAGAGCGGGCGATTGCGGTCAATCGCCCCTACCTAGTGCAACACGTGTGAACGTCTTGATTCGTATTGTGAGCGTTTTGGAGGGCGTTATGCTGCGCGCAGTCATGCTTTCCGGGGAAATAGGCACCGGCGAAAGTGCGCGCACTCGAATTGCGTGGCGGCTCTTGCCGTTTCTTTTTCTCCTTTACGTCGCGAACTATCTCGATCGCACCAACATCGCGTATGCCACGCTCGGGATGAAGGGCGACCTCGGTCTAAGCGACTCGGTGTTTGGCACGGCGAGCGGGATTTTTTTCATCGGATATTTTGCGCTCCAAATTCCCGGAGCGCTGTTGGTGGAACGCTGGAGCGCTAAATGGTTGTTGTCGCTAACACTTGTCATATGGGGTGCCCTCACAACGCTCACCGGTTTTGTGCGCACTCCGGTCGAACTTTACGGCGCGCGTTTCCTCCTCGGCGCGGCGGAGGCGGGTTTTTTCCCCGGCGTCATTGTTTATCTTTCCCACTGGTTCATTTATCAGGACCGGGCCAAGGCGGTCGCCCGGTTCATGTCGGCTATTCCGATCGCTTATATTCTTGGTGGGCCTCTTGCCGGCGTGATCCTGCGTGTTCACTGGCTCGACATTGCTGGATGGCGATGGCTCTTCTTGCTGGAGGGCGTGCCCGCGATCCTGCTGGGAATCGCGACCCTATTCGTGCTGCCTGACCGGCCTAACGAAGTGCGATGGTTGCAGCCTAACGAGCGCGATTGGTTGACTGCTCGTCTCGCTGAAGAGCGGCGCGCCAAGGTAGACGTCGCACAAGTGACGGTTTGGCAGGCGCTCCGGCATCCGGCGGTGTTAGTGCTCACTGCCGGATTGTTCTTTTGTTATACTGGTGGCTACGCCTTTTGGTTTTGGATGCCGACCATGCTTCAACGGCTTACCGGTTGGACTGATGTTCAGCGCATTGGCTGGGTGGGCGCGATTCCGTTTGTCGCGGGACTCATCGGAATGTTGTTCCTCGGTTGGAACTCTGATCGCACCCGCGAACGGCGCTGGCATTTCGCCATTCCACAGTTGACTGCTGCGGTGGCGTTAAGTGCGTGGTTCCTTGCTCCGCATTCGAACGCGCTGCTCATCATGGCGTTTACGCTGGTCGGGTTCGGCACGGTCGCATATCTGCCGTCGTTCTGGGCATTGCCCTCTGCATTTCTCACCAGTTCAGCCGGCGCCGCGGCAGTCGGCTTCATCAATTGCACGGCCAGCATCGGCGGATTCTTTGGACCCAAAATCATCGGCGATCTGAGCCAGCGCACCGGCTCGTTTCACGGAGGATTTTTAGTTATGATCGCGTGCTGGACGATCGCGTCACTCTTGGTGCTGCTGTGTCCGCGGGAACGCTCAGCGCAACTCAGCGCTTGAGCGCAACGTCGAACGGTACGCCGGTCTTGGCGCGAATGGCGTCGACGGTCGCGTCGGAATGTATTTCGGTAAGAACGAGACCACCGCCCTCCTTCACTTCAAACACACACAGGTCGGTGATGATGAGGTTGACGACTCCCAGGCCCGTGATGGGCAGCGTGCATTTCTTTAAAATTTTCGGGCTGCCGTCCTTCGAGGTGTGCTCCATCACCGCCACCACGCGCTTCACGCCGGCGACGAGATCCATCGCGCCGCCCGGCCCTTTGATCATCTTGCCGGGGATCATCCAATTCGCGATGTCGCCGGAGTCCGTCACTTCGAAAGCGCCGAGAATGGCAAGATCGATGTGGCCGCCGCGAATTTGCCCGAATGAATCGGCGCTCGAGAAAAATGCCGAACCGGGCATCGTGGTGATGGTCTGCTTCCCGGCATTGATCAGGTCAGCGTCGACTTCGTTCTCTTTGGGGAACGGGCCGATGCCGAGTAATCCGTTCTCCGACTGAAGCGTGACGTTCATGCCTTCGGGAATGTAGTTAGCGACAAGCGTTGGAATGCCGATACCGAGATTGACGTAATAGCCATCGCGCAATTCCTGCGCAGCGCGCTTCGCCATCAATTCGCGAACCGGTGACTCTTTTTTTGAAGCCGCCGCGCCCTGGACTGTGCGGAACTCGATCCGCTTTTCGTACTTCGCGCCCTGAATGATGCGGTTAACGAAAATGCCCGGCGTGTGGATTTGATTGGGATCGAGCTCACCGATTTCGACAAGTTGCTCGACCTCGGCCACGCAGACTTTGCCGCAGCTGGCGATCATCGGATTAAAATTGCGTGAAGTCTTTCGGTAGATCAGGTTGCCTGACTTGTCGCCCCTCCATGCTTTCACGATCGAAAGCTCGGCGGTGATTCCTGGTTCGAGCACGTATTCGGTGTCGCCGAAGGTTTTTGTCTCCTTACCCTCGGTCAGTTTTGTGGCGAAGCCGGTCCGAGTATAAAATCCCGGAATTCCCGCGCCGCCCGCGCGCAATCGCTCGGCCAGAGTGCCCTGCGGGATGAGTTCGAGTTCGAGTTCGCCTGCCAGCACCTGCCGCTCGAACTCCTTGTTCTCGCCGACGTAAGACGCCATGACTTTTTTCACCTGCCGTGCCGGCAGCAAAATCCCCATGCCGAAATCGTCCACGCCGGCGTTATTGCCGACTATGGTGAGGCCTTTCACGCCACTCTCATGCAGCGCGGCGATCAGATTTTCGGGTATGCCACACAATCCGAATCCGCCGGCGGCGATCGTCATATTGTCGTGGAGCAAACCGGCCAGCGCGGCCTTCGCGTCGGAGTAGACTTTGTTCATCTAAAAAGAGTGTGCCCATTTTTCGATTGTAGGGCAACCGCACTTGTCGCGCCGTAGTCCAACGAAGGCGGATCGGTTGCCGAAAACAAGCGGCAGACGGAGCGCCTGCCGCACAACATCGTCGGTTGCTGATCAACAATTCATCAGCAGATTGCAGCGTCAATTTACATGACAACGACGCTTGCCCATCAACTGGCCGATTATGTTTGCTCGGTTCGGTTCGAAGATCTCTCGAAAGAAGTGGTGCACGAAGTGCGGCGCCGCGTAACCGATTCGCTTGGTTGCGCGCTGGGAGCGTGGAATGAAGAGCCGTGCGCAATCGCGAGAAAAGTCGCGTCGGAATTTTCGGCGAAGAATGGAGCGACAATTATCGGAACGGCGCATCAAGCTCCGCCGGACTGGGCTGCGTTCGCGACGGGCTGTTGCATTCGTTACTTCGATTTCAATGACACTTATTTGTCGAAAGAACCGGCGCATCCGAGTGATAATATTTCGGCGGCACTTGCGACTGCGGAAAGCGTTGGCGCGACTGGTAAGGAATTCATCACGGCAGTCGCGCTGGCTTACGAGGTGCAATGCCGTTTTTGCGACGCGGCAAGCATTCGTGCGCGCGGATGGGACCACGTGACCTACGGCGCTTTTTCCACCGCACTGGCGTCGGCCAAGTTGATGAAGCTTGACCCGGAGAAGACGCGTCACGCCTTGAACATCGCCGGCGTCGGCTGCGCGGCCATGCGACAGGCGCGCGTTGGCGAGCTTTCTCATTGGAAAGGGGTCGCCTTTGCGGATGCTGCGCGCCGCGGCGTTTACTCGGCGCTGCTCGCCCGCTCCGGGATGACCGGCCCCGCGCCGATTTTCGAAGGCCAAATGGGTTTTGAAAAGCAACTTGGCGTTTCGTTGGGCGACGTCGGCGAAAAATTTAAAGGCGCGCCCGCGATGATTCTCAACACGAGTATCAAGTATTGGCCCGCGGAATATCACAGTCAGAGTGCGATCGAGGCAGCGCTATTTCTGCGAGAGCAAATCGAGGATTTGTCTCAGGTTAAGGCGATGACGATCGAAAGTCACGACGCCTCGGTCGACATTATCGGGAGCGAACCGGAGAAATGGAAACCGGAGACGCGCGAAACCGCCGATCATAGCTTGCCCTACATCACCGCGATCGCGCTGATCGACGGCGAAGTGACGGAGAAACAATTTCAACCGGACCGGTTTATGGATCCGGAGATCTGGAAATTTTTGGAGAACGTGAAAGTGGAACGAAACACGGAGCTAAGTGCGATGTATCCCGGCGCGGTTGCCAACATCGTTCATGTCGATCTTGCTGACGGGAAGCGATTGACCAAGCGGGTCGATTATCCGCTCGGGCACGCCAAGAATCGTCTCGAAGACTTCGAAGTCGAAAAGAAATTTTTGAAGCTTGTTCAACCGACGTTCAGCCGCGATCACGCTGCGAAAATTATTGAGCACGTTTGGAGCATGGACGAACAGAGAGACTTGCATCATTTGATGAAACTGGTGCGAGTTCACTGAGCATGAAGAAAACCGAGCACGCAACGACAATGTTCCGGCAGCTGATCGCGAAAGGAACGGTGATGATGCCGGGCGTGCCGAACGCAGCCATGGCGCGACAGGTCGAGCGCGCCGGTTTCGACGCGGTTTATGTAAGCGGCGCGGGAATGGCGAACGCGACCGCCGGCGTTCCGGACATTGGTCTGCTGACGCTGATCGAAGTCGTGCACCTGGCAGGTTATGTCGCAAAGGCGGTGAATATCCCGGCGATTGTCGATGCAGACACCGGTTTTGGTGGCGCGGAAAATGTGGCCCGCACAATTCAGGAATTGGAAAAAGCCGGTCTGGCCGGATGTCACATCGAAGACCAGGAATTCCCCAAGCGTTGCGGACATCTTGCCGGGAAATCGATTGTCGATGTTGAGGAGATGGTCGGGAGAATCAAAGCGGCAGTGGCAGCGCGGCGGGATCCTAATTTCATGATCATCGCGCGCACGGATGCGCGGGCAGTGGAGGATTTTGATCGCGCGGTCGAGCGGGCCGGCGAATACCTCGCCGCCGGGGCGGACGCGATTTTTCCGGAAGCGTTGCAAAGCGCGGATGAGTTTCGCGATTTCGCCAAGGAGATCGACCGGCCGTTGCTCGCAAACATGACCGAGTTCGGCAAGAGTCCGTTGCTTTCCGTCAAGCAACTCTCCGATTTCGGTTACCGGATGGTGATTTTCCCGATGAGCGCCTTCCGAGTTGCCATGAAAGCGAGCGAAGCGTTTTTCCGCGGGTTGAAAAAGACCGGCATCCAATCGGATTGGCTCGATAAGATGCAAACGCGTCAGGAGCTTTACGACCTGCTCGAGTACGATCCGGCGGCGGAGGAATGGCCAGGTTTTCGCGACTGATCATTTGTCGAACGGCGTATCGTTGTTAACGTGACGGAAGACGATGAGTACTGAAGCAAAACCAGAATACAGCCCGGGCTTAGCCGGCGTGATTGCGGGCGAGACGAAGATTTGCTGGGTCGATCCGAACGCGGGCCTGATGTATCGCGGCTATGACATTCACGAAATGGGCAACAAGGCGACGTTCGAGGAAGTCGCTTATTTGCTCCTGAACGGCGAATTGCCGAACGGAAAGCAGCTGAAAGAATTCAAGGAACAAATCGCCGCGCAACGCGAGCTGCCGAAGGAAGTCGTCGAGATGCTGCGGCTTTTGCCGAAGTCGACGCATCCGATGGACATGCTCCGCACTGGTGTGTCGATGTTGAGCGCGTTCGACAAAGATATAAGTGATAACTCGCATGACGCTAACATTCGCAAATCGATCAAACTGATTGCGCGGGTGATGACTTTGATCACGGACGGCTGGCGGATTTCACAGGGCGAAAAACCATTGCCGGAAAAACCGGAGCTGAGCCAGGCCGGCAATTTCTTTTACAAACTGGATGGCAGGGTGCCGGAGGCCTGGCAGACGCGGATGATGGATACGATTTTCAATTTGTATGCAGACCACGAATTCAACGCGTCGACGTTTGCAGCGCGTGTGACCGCATCCACGCTGGCTGGAATTTACGCGGCGGTGACGTCGGCGGTCGGCACGTTGAAAGGACCATTGCACGGCGGAGCGAACGAAGAATCGATGAAAATGCTCGAAGAGATCAAGACGCCTGATCGTGCGGAGGAATGGTTGAAGAAACAGCTCGCCGCCAAGGCCAAGATCATGGGGTTCGGGCATCGGGTTTACAAAAAGGGCGATTCCCGCGTGCCAGTCATGCGCAAGATCGCGCACGATCTCGGCAAGCGAACGGGAAAAGAGAACTGGGTGCTCATTTGTGAAAAACTCGAAGAAGTGATGGATCGGGAAAAAGGCCTTTGCGCGAATGTTGATCTTTATGCGGCGCCAGTTTTTTGGATGCTCGGATTCAAACCGGAGTTGAACACGCCGTTGTTTGCGGCCTCACGCGTGGCGGGTTGGTGCGCGCATGTGACCGAGCAGCACGACAACAATCGATTGATTCGCCCACGCTCGCTTTACACCGGCCCGAAGCTCCGGAAATATCCCGGTCCTCCGGGTTCTGCTTAACGCCAGTCGGCTTGGACTCAATGGCGGAGCGGTCGCTTCAAGAACAATACGCTCCCGAAAATTCGTGTTGGGGTTGCGGCCCGGCGAATCCTGACGGTCTGCGCATCCGCAGCTTTGCCAAAAACGGCGAAGTCGTTGCCGAATGGCAACCGCAACCGAAGTACGAAGCGTTTCCCGGCGTGTTGAATGGCGGCATCATCGGCACGCTGCTCGACTGTCATTGCAATTGGACCGCGGCCTATCATTTGATGAAACACGCAGGCGCTGACCATCCGCCCTGCACGGTGACGGCCGAATATGCGATCAAACTACTGCGGCTAACTCCGACGAACGGACCGATCACGCTTTCGGCGCACGTTGTCGATCTAACCGATGATCGCGCGACGGTTGAAGGCACGTTGAGCGGCGGCGGGAAAGTGTGCGCGACCTGCTGGGGAATTTTCGTGGCGGTGAAAGAAGGCCACCCAGCGTATCATCGCTGGTGAGGAAGACAGGCGAGGGCGGCCGTCTTCCTGAAATTCGCTGCCTGAAATTCGTCGATGCGCGATTACAATTAGGCGTCGTAAGCTCGTGACATGAAAACAATGGACCTCCTTCCGCCACGGGAAACCATGTATCGCGCCCTCGTGAATCGCGATTCCAGCTTCGAAGGAATCTTTTACGTTGGCGTGCGCACAACGGGAATTTTTTGCCGGCCAACCTGCACGGCTAAGAAACCGGCGCGCGAGAATGTCAACTTTTTCGGGACATTGAGCGAAGCGTTGCACAACGGTTATCGGCCCTGCTTGCGTTGCCAACCGATGGATCCGAACGGCCATCCGCCGGAATTGATTGAGCGCCTGAGGGCAGAGGTAGAGCGCGCGCCGGGCGGTCGATTGACGGACAAAGAATTGGCGGCGATGTCGATCGATCCGTCGACAGCGCGCCGGCAATTCAAGCGACATTACGGGATGACTTTTCAAGCTTATCACCGGGCGCGTCGAATCGGCGTCGCGTTGCGCGACGTGCGCCGGGGCGCGCGTGTTGATGAAGCGAAAAACGGAAGCGGTTTCGAGTCCGACAGCGGTTTTCGTGACGCGTTCACAAAAATTTTTGGTGAGACGCCTACGGCTGCAAAGACGCAAGCCGGTCTGTTCGCCCAACGAATCGACACACCGCTCGGGGCGATGCTAGCGGTGGCCGATGATAAAGGATTGCGTCTGCTCGAGTTTGTCGATCGGCGCGCGATGGAACGTGAATTGTCAATCTTGCGGAAGCGGCTGCGCACGAATGTCGTTCCCGGCGAACATCGACATTTGGACGCAGTGCGGTTGCAACTGACTGATTATTTTTCAGGAAAAAGTCTCGCCTTCGATTTGCCGCTGGCGCCGGTTGGATCGCCGTTTCAGCTTCGAGCGTGGGAACTTCTGTGTTCCATTCCTGTTGGCCAAACGCGTTCCTATTCCTGGATGGCAAAAAAGCTCGGCGATGTCGAGATGAGGCGCGCAGTCGGTCGCGCCAACGGCGAGAACATGATCTGCATCATTATTCCGTGTCATCGCGTCATTCGAGCGGATGGAACGCTGTGCGGCTACGGCGGTGGATTGTGGCGCAAGAAATGGCTGCTCGATCACGAACGAAAAATGTTGAGAGGGTGAGTAGTTGAGGGGTTGAGAGGAAAGCCGTATGCCGCATGTCGATCTTCTCAACCACTCAACCAAAAAGCGCGCCCGGGGTGACTCGAACACCCGGCCTACGGATTA
>QHOI01000027.1 GCA_003218705.1 Verrucomicrobiota bacterium
TGAGCGAGGATTGGTCGAGATGATTTTTTAACGTCATCCGCGCGCCCCCTTCGAGGACAATCAAGTTATCGCCGCCTTGCGGCGTAGAATCGACAATCAGCGTTGTGCCGGCAATCCCAACTGTCACTGCCTTGGTCGAAACCTCCGCTCCGCTGGAATTCTTTTTGACATAAAGAAGAATCGAACCGCTGTCCAGGCGAACGCTGCGGCCGGCTCGGTCGAAACTGAAAATTGTGTTCTCACCCAGTCGCGTGATCGTTAAATCCCCAAAGGTCAGCTCCGAGCGCGAATCATCTCCCGTCCGCAGCGCGGTGCCATTGCTGACTTTGTCATTAAGCGCGGCCGGTCGGGCATCGGCTTGTTCTGGCAAAAGTTGGACCTCGTGAAAAATGGCGGTGACGTGGCCTTCGGGTTCCGAAGTTTGCGATAAGGCAAAAGTCGCGATGAGCGCTCCCGTGATAACGAAAGCGCACAAAATCACTCGTGGACCAGGGGTCATGGATTTAGCGAATGATCTACTAAGTTTGCCGCTGAATGTCCACTACCACGACCGGACAAGATCTCCGGCTAAGTTGGCTGCACCTTGCGCGTGACTTCCGAAAAATTCCGCGGCAAATCACCCAGCTTTTTCACGACCAGCATCGAGCCGGCCCATCGCCATTTCGTAGCCAAACCCTGACGAATCAGTTCATCACAGACCTTCAACACGCCCGGTTCGTAATCGGGCGCTACTTCCGGTTTTTGCCGTTTTCGAAATTTATTTTTCAAGCGGATCCACAGGCGCTTCAATCTCCGATCCGCGTCGCGCCATTTGAAATTGTCATTTGGCAACGCGTCATGAAACGCCACCAGCGCGGGATATTGGCCTGACGATTGGAGCGCGTTCCAGTGCGCAACCACATCCGCGAGCACGCCTTCAAAAGTGTGATCGCCGTCAATGAACAAAAAACCAAATCTCAAGTTTGGTATCGGCACGCGCGAATCGGCCACCAGCAAATGCACGCGGCCTTTATTTGCCGCACGCCCCAGGTAATCTTTGCACGCCCGATCTTCGTGCGACCTGTTGTCGATCGAATAAATCTCACGATCCGGTGCCGCGGCTGCGGCGAGCAGAACCGTGGAACCGGCAAGGTTGCGTCCGATCTCGAGCATGTTTCCGGACGTCGCTTTTACCGCCTTCCACAAGACTGCCGCTTCGTCGAACCCCTGACGGACCAGACCGCGATTGCGACTATCGCAAGTGAAGATCCAGGCCAGATCTTCAAAGCCTTCGGTTGCGGGATGCATCGATTCTTCCACCTTGTCGATAAAAGCCCGAGTCGCCATTCGGCGCAACCCGGCTTCTGTCGCCGCGGGCTTGAGTTTCGCGCGCTCGGGACTTTCGCGTTGCGCGGAACGGCGATTTGTAATACACCCTCTTACGGAAACTTTGGAGTTCGCCTTATGGTTTCAGGGGCCGAATCGCACCACACAAAAAGGCATGGCCTCAGGGCCGAACTTCCGCGCGCCCGACTCTTTCGGCGCCGCAAAGTCGATCACGTAAATTTTGTAGTGGCCGGCGTGCAAAAGGCCGGCACCACCGCGTTGCACGATTTTCTGGCTCAACACCCGCACGTCGCGTTGCTGCGCGACCAGGCCCTCCATTTTTTCGATAAGGAAGAACATTTCGGTTCGAGCCGAGCTGGCCTTGTCACCGAACCGGACTATGACGTTTTGCTTGAAAATTTCGATTCGGGTTGGCGATGGCGAGTCGCCGGAGAAGTCACGGCCGATTATCTTTATTATCCGCGCGCCCTCGAGCGCATTGCCCGATACAACGCGGACATGAAAGTGATTGTGTCCTTGCGAAATCCAGTCGAGCGCGCCTTTTCCCAATGGAACATGCGTCGCGAAAAAGGCCAGGAGCCTCTCGAATTTCTCGATGCCCTGAAGCGTGATCAGGAGACAGGCATTTGGCGCGGGCCACGCGGGAACGCTTACATCGCGCGCAGCCTTTATTCGGTCCAGCTTGAGAAACTTTACAATCTTTTCCCGCGCAAACAGGTGCTCGTGCTCAAGTATGAAGAGCTTCGCCGAAACCCATTCGGCGCAATCGACCGCGTCTTCGATTTCATTGGCGTAAAAAGATTGCGCAATCTCCGGAACCGACAGCGAAATGTCGGTTCCTATTCCCGAAAATTGACTTCGGAAGAGCGCGAATACGGATCGGCCATTTTCGAGGAAGACATCACGAACGTGGAAAATCTTCTCGGTTGGGATTGCAACGACTGGCGCGTCAAAGCCGCCGTTTCAGCGGCAGCTTAGTTTTGTAAAAGCGCGCGGTCTAGACGTTGCTCCCGCTCCATTTTAGTTTCTGCCGGACCACGCTGAAGAACGACATGTCGGGCATCGCCGCTAATTGGAGCGTCTTTTTCGCTTTCCGGATCTGAACGGTGGCGTCTTTCGTGATCCGGACCGGCTCACGTCCGTCCACCGTCAGATAAACCGGATAATCCGGCTCGCTCGCTTCCACTTCGATCGTCGAGCTGTCCGAAACGATAATGGAACGATTTGTCAGCACGTGCGGACAGATCGGCGTGATCACGAATACTCCGGATTCCGGTTCCAGAATAGGTCCGCCCGCGGAAAGCGAATAGGCGGTGGAACCGGTCGGTGTCGCGATGATCAAACCATCGGCGTTGAATTCAGTCAGCGCTTCGCCGTTTACGCGCGTGTGCAGTCGAATCAATCGCGAGATTTCGCCGCGGCTAAACACGGCGTCGTTCAGCGCGATCATCGGCTCGTGTTCTTCTTTCGCATTCCGCACGACGACCTCGAGCAGCGCGCGCTTGCTAAATGTCATGTTTCCTTTGGCGATGCATTCAACCGCTTCCCGAAATGCCGGTGAGCTCGCGCACGTCAAAAAACCAAGCGAGCCGACATTAATCCCAAAAATCGGTGGACTCGATTCGCCGAGATGGCCGGCCACATTCAAAATAGTGCCGTCGCCACCGACCACGACAAGCAAATCGACCTTGCCTGCGAGTTGAGCGATCGTGGTATCGGAACGCTGGCCACTGACCGCCGCGGTCTCTTTCTCCAGCAAGGTCGACATCGAGAAACGGGTAAACTCCGCCGTCAGCGATTTGATCAGTTCCCCCACTCCCGGTTTTTCCGGGTGCGCGATCAATCCGATTGTTTTCGGATGCATATAAAAAATTCCTGGTTGCCGTCAGTTCCGGTAACGGTCGATGGAACGAGACCAACCACATGATAATTCGCTTCTTCGACAAATTTCACAATTTTTTGCTGCGCTTTTTCGTGGAGTGCAGGCTCGCGCACAATTCCACCCCGGCCGACATCTTCGCGCTCCAATTCGAATTGCGGTTTGATCAGGGCCAGAATCATACCGTCTTGGGTTATCAACTCGAAAGCCCGAGGCAAGATCAAAGTCAGCGAGATGAATGAGACGTCGATCACGCAAAGATCGACCAGTTGCGGGATTTGTTCGCGCGAAAGGAATCGCGCATTGAGTTTTTCCATCACCACCACCCGCGGATCGTTTCTCAATTTCCAAGCCAATTGACCGTGACCAACGTCGATCGCGAATACTTTCGCCGCGCCGCGTTGCAGCAGGCAATCGGTAAATCCGCCGGTGGACGCGCCAATGTCGAGCGCGGTCTTTCCTTGAACATCGACGCCGAAAAAATCGAGCGCACCGCCAAGTTTCAACGCGCCGCGACTAGCGAATTGCGGCGGCGGCACAACCGAAATCGGGGCGTCGACTTCAATCAGCTCGGCCGCTTTCCTGAATACGCGGTCCCCCACCCTGACTTCGCCCGCCATGATCGCGCGCTGCGCGCGCTCGCGGCTTTCAAAAAACCCACGCGCAACCAAAGCCTGATCGACTCGCGCCTTCTTTTTCATCATTGTGTCATGTCGAGCGAAGTCGAGACATCTCTAGATATTTCTGAAATAGTAAGAGATTCCTCGACGCCGCTCGGAATGACAATATATCCCATCAGCCCTCGACACTGTGTTCCTTAATCAGCTTATCGACTGACGCTACGTCATCAGCCGAAGCACGCCGTCGCTGATACTTTCGTGCGACGACATCTTTCAACTGCAACAAATCATCGAACAAAGGCGGGTCGTGGTAGGTCCACTCATTTTCGTCCGATACCTTCGATTGAAGCCGCCACTTGCCACCGAACTTGGTCGCGCGGACTTCGCGTTTTCGCCCTTCTTCATCTTTCTCGGTCCATATGTGTTGACTCGGCATCGCTGGAAAACCTTACATTAGCAGCCTTGAAAGACGCGGCCAGACTCCTGGTTTACTTGCTCGCGACCGTTCTCGTCGGCGCGCTGCTGGCGCCGTGTCTTTTTTGGGCAGCTCAGTCCCTCGTTGCTCACGGCCTGCTGCCCTTTCTCGCGGGATACGATTTCGAAACTTTCTTTCATCGCGCGCTGCTCATCGCCGCCGTGATTTTACTTTGGCCACTCATTCGATCGCTGAGTATTCGCGACCGGAACGATCTGCAGCTCGCAACGAATCCGCGTTGGCGGCGCGACTTACTCGCAGGTTTTGTTTTTTCGGCAATTCCCTTGCTCTGCTGCGGCGCGATCTTGCTCGCGTCGCCAATTTTTTCCCTGCGTGGCGCGATCAACTGGCCTGCTTTCTCCAAAGTGATCGCTGCTTCGCTCACCGTCCCCATAATCGAGGAAATATTTTTTCGCGGACTCGTTCTCGGCGCTCTGCTAAAAACCAGACAAAGGTATATGTCGATCTTTGTCACTTCGGCGTTGTATTCCATCGTCCATTTTTTGAAAGCGCCCGAACGAACGTCTGAGCACGTGACCTGGACCTCCGGGTTCAATTCGATCGCGCATGCCTTCGTTCAATTTACCGACCCGGTCCTGGTCGCGGCGGGGTTCACCACTTTATTTCTGATGGGCTGGATTCTGGCCGACGCGCGATTGCAGACTCGCTCGCTTTGGCTGCCAATCGGTTTGCACGCCGGCTGGATTTTCAGTAGCGGTGTTTTCAACAAAATTGCGCGGCGCGAATTGATCACACTGCCGTGGCTCGGAAAAAATCTTCTCGTCGGAATCGTGCCGCTGGCAGTCGCGTGCTTGACGTGGCTGGTAATGCGCGGCTGGTTGAAATATGTCGATGCGCGCCACACCTAGCTTTTTTCGCGGGATCGCGTCGTTGCTCTATCCGCCGTCTTGCACTATTTGCTCGGCGTCGGTCGATCTGGGCGAATATCTTTGCGGCGAATGCGAAGCAAAAGTTTGCCGAATTGTGCCGCCATTTTGCGCGAAATGTTCGGAGCCGTTTGATGGCGCAATTACCACCATCTTTGCCTGCGCCAACTGCGCCCATCGCGTCCTCCATTTCGACGCCGCGGTTTCGGCTTACCGAAGCCGCGGAATCGTTCGCCACGTCATTCTCAATTTTAAATACGGACGCCAAATTCATCTTCGCCATCTGGTCGCGCGCTGGCTGGTGGCCGCGCTCGACGACGAACGTCTTCGCGAACGCCGTTTCGATGCGATTGTTCCCATTCCGCTGCATCCGGCCAAACAGCGCGAGCGCGGGTTTAATCAAGCGTCGTTGCTGGCGGAATGGCTGAGCAGGCATATGGCGCTGCCGTTGCGCCCAGTGTTGCAACGCGTTCGTTTTACTACTACCCAGACCGCGTTTGACCGGTCCGAGCGCATGCAAAATTTGCGCAACGCATTCCGTTTACGAAAAAACGCAGACGTGCGAAAGTCACGGGTGCTCTTGATTGATGATGTCTTAACTACCGGCTCCACCTTGAGCGAATGCGCCCGGGTCTTGAAAGAAGCCGGCGCGCAATCGGTCTATGCCGCAACGGCAGCGAGGGCATAGCAGCTATGGCCATTTTCAAAAAACCGACGCTCAAAACCGAGTCTCCCAAGAAGCGCGACATTCCGCAGGGACTGTTTCAAAAATGCCCGGGCTGCAATGAAGTGATCCACGAAATCGAGCTGAATGAAAATCTGCGCGTTTGTCCGCGGTGCGATTATCACTTCGCCCTTTCGGCCAAGGACCGGATCCAGAATTTACTCGATCCGCAAACTTTCCTCGAGATGGATGCCGATTTGAAGTCGGTCGACACCCTGCGTTTTCAAGGAATGGCCAGCTACAAGGACCGGCTCAAGAATTATCAGGAGCGCACCGGACTGACCGACGCCGTCATCGGCGGTCATGGAATGCTCGACGGTTACAAGATCGCGCTCGCGGTGATGGATTTTGGATTTCTGGCTGCGACGATGGGCTCAGTCGTTGGCGAACGGATTACGCGCGTGATCGAATACGGAACCAGCGAACACGCCGCGGTCGTCATCGTTTCTGCTTCCGGCGGCGCACGCATGTACGAAGGCATGCTCAGTTTAATGCAAATGGCCAAAACGAGCGGCGCACTCGCGCGTCACGCTCAGGAGCGGCTTCCTTACATTTCCGTGCTCACCAATCCGACCACCGCTGGCGTGATGGCCAGTTTTGCTTCGCTCGGCGACGTCATTATCGCCGAACCGAAAAGCATGATCGGCTTTGCCGGACCGCGCGTAATCAAGGAAACGACCCATCAGGATTTGCCGAAAGGATTTCAGACTGCGGAATTTCTCGAGGAGCACGGATTGATCGACATGATCGTGCATCGCAAAAGAATGCGAGAGACGATCAGCCACTTGCTCAGCTATTTCTCTTCCGTGTCGTGAAGTACAAAGAGGCGCTCGCCTGGCTCTACAGCCTTCAGCGCTTCGGGATCAAGCTTGGTCTGGAAAATATTCGGCGTCTGATTGCCGAGATGCGTGTCGATCTTGGCGGCGCGCGCGTTATTCACGTGGCCGGCACCAACGGCAAGGGGTCAGTCTGCGCGATGATCGATTCGATCTGCCGCGCTCAAAAATATCGGACCGGTCTTTTTATCTCCCCTCACCTCGTCACTTTTCGCGAACGAATCCGCATCGACGGCGAGATGATTTCCGAAAACGAAGTTGCCGCGGGCCTGACGAGTATTCGGAAGCTCGTCGCTGATTGGGAGCCGCATCCAACCTTTTTCGAAATCGCGACTGCGCTCGCGCTAAAACACTTCATCGAAGCGAAGATCGACATCGTCATTCTGGAAACGGGTTTGGGCGGCCGACTCGACGCGACCAATGCCGTTCAATCAAATGTTGCTGTGATTACCCCGATCGCTCTCGATCACGAGAAATGGCTCGGTGATTCCCTGGAGAAGATTGCGAACGAGAAAGCTGGAATTATCAAAGCGCAAACGCCGGTTGTTTCGACGCCTCAGCTTCCGGAGGCAGACAAAGTCATTCGCGGTCGCGCCACAGAATGCGAAGCACCCTTAGAGTTTGTCGATGAAGCCTACGCCAAATCGCCAATCGCGTTGCGTGGCGAACATCAAAAGCTCAACGCCGCAATCGCAATCGCAGCCATTCGTGCCGCTAATGTCGAGATCGATGAGGCTGCGGTTACCCGCGGCCTTGCCACTGTCGAGTGGCCGGGGCGTTTTCAATGTTGGGACAAACGCACTGTCATTGACGGCGCGCACAATCCGGCCGCGGCAAGAATTCTCACCCAGACCTGGCGTCAAATCTTTGGCGACGAACGTGCGACTTTGATTCTGGCGATCTTGTCGGATAAGGATTTGCACGGGATCTGCGAAGCCCTCGCGCCGATTGCCGATCTCGTTTTGCTGCCCAGCATTCGGAGTGAACGCGCCGCCGATCCAACCGAGCTTTCAAAGATACTTGTCGATCTCGGCCGCAAGGCCGAAATTTTCTCGAGTTTTGCCGACGCATTTGGCAAAGCTCGCGAACAAAGAGATCCCATTCTCATCACCGGCTCATTACATTTCGCCGGCGAAGCGCTCGCTAATCTGACAGGGAAGCCGGCCGCATTCGAAGAGTGTAATCAGTGATTCTTCTGTAGCGGCGCTCTACGAGCGCCGTCTGTCATGTCGAGCGGAGTTGAGACATCTCTAAATATTTCAGAAATAGTCAGAGATTCCTCCGCTTCGGTCGGAATGACACGGAATCGGCGGTCATAGACTGCCGCTACAGTTCAATCCGCGGGAACAACGGCACCGGCTTTCCAAGTTGATGCTTCGCCGGGAGCCCGCCCCAGTTCGTCTGCTCGAACGTGTATTCGGCGCTCCAGTTTAACTGATAGAGAATTTCGCGGGCTGCATTCGGAAGCACTGGTGAAATCAAAATCGCGGCTAGGCGCAATGCTTCCGCCAACACGAACAGCGCATGATCGAGTGCTTCGGCACGTTCAGGATTCTTCGCCAATTTCCATGGCGCTGTCATTTCGATATAGGCGTTACAGGTCGTGACGAACTCCCCTACCCTTTCCATGGCAGCCTGAATTTCGTGCGATGACATTGCCGCGGAATAAGTTCGAACGAGATCGGCCGCTTGCGCAGCCAAAGGCGAGTCGCCGCCGACTTGCTTCACGATGCCTTCACGATACCGATGCGCCATGTTGAGCGTGCGGTTAAGCAAATTGCCAAGGTTGTTCGCGAGATCGGCATTGTAGCGTTTGATTAAGCGTTCTTCCGAAAAATCGGCGTCTTTGCCGGTGGCGATGTCGCTGATCAGATAGTAGCGAAGCGCTTCGACCCCGTATTTATAGGCAAGAGCGAATGGATCGATAACATTGCCCGCAGTCTTGCTCATCTTGGCGCCGCCCAGATTCCACCAGCCGTGGACCAGCAGTTGCGGCATCACGTCATCTGGGAATCCGATCGCGTGAAGCATGATCAGCCAATAAATGCCGTGCGCCGGAACTAAAATGTCTTTGCCGATGACCTGGAGGGTGTCTTTTGTCCAGCGGTCGCGAAATTCTTGGGGCTGCTTTTCGTAATTGTCGATCTTCGGATCGTAGCCGGCGAAGCTGATGTAGTTCGTGAGCGCGTCGAACCAGACATACGTGACGAAATCCTTGTCGAACGGCAGCTCGATCCCCCAATCGAGCCGCGATTTCGGACGCGAGATACAAAGATCTCCTCCGAGCCTCTCAACCGCGTTCCGCAATTCTGTCTGGCGAAAATCCGGAATGACCGCGTCATGTCCCGCGCCTGCGGAATCGATGTATCGGAGCAGCCAGTCCTTGTGCTGGCTCAGTTTGAAATAATAATTTTCTTCCTCGCGAAACTCGACCTGGCCCCACTCGGGGCCAAACTCGCCGTCCGGCCCGCGTTCCTTGTCAGTCAGAAATTGTTCCTGGCGAACCGAGTAGTAACCCGATTGTTTGTCTTTATAAATTTGTCCGGCATCGAAAAGCCGTTGCAGCATTCCCTGAACGACTCTCTTGTGGCGCGGATCGATCGTCTCCGCCCACGCGTCGTATTTTACATCGAGCTTTTTCCAAAGATCGACAAACTTCTGGGTGACGCCTTTGACGAATTCCGCCGGTGGAACGCCCGCTTTCGCCGCTGATTGCTGCACTTTCTGGCCGTGCTGATCGACCCCGGTCAGATAAAAAACTTTTTCGCCTTTGAGCCGATGATAACGCGCGATCACATCGGCCAGCACTTTTTCGTAAGCGTGCCCGATGTGCGGCGGCGAATTCGTGTAATCGATCGCCGTGGTGATGAAAAAGGTCTTCGGCATTCCAGCGACAAACTGGCGAACGAATCGTGGCAGAGCAAGCAGCGATCAACACCTGGCGGCCCCGAAAGTATTCGGGGTCGCAAACCCGGGCCGACCGCAGAGACCCGACTGTATTACTCTGACCGCACCGCTATTGACTCGAAGGCGATTTCCCGTTGACCTTGCCGACCGAAGCGCCGGTTACCTGGCCACCAGACGAAACAAAATCGATTTCGTAAATTTTGCCGTCAGCGCTTTTCATGTCCACTGCAGTGGATGATTTGTTGCCACCGAGTTTTTGGTCTTCGTGGAACTTTACGGGAGTCAGTGCGAGATCCTTGCCGTTCAGTGCGACGTGAAACTTCTTGTCCTTCGAACTCGAGATCTGACTGTCGACATAGCCTTTCACACCGACTGGATAAGTCGTCTTCGTTGTTGCTGTAGTAGTTTTTTGCTGGCCACCGCTTGAAGACTGCGGCGGTTGCGACTGAGGCTGGGAGTAAGAGCCGGACATCTGACCGAAAGCAATCGGGCTAACGAACGACGCAATAGCTGCTGCGATAACGATTTTTGTTTTCATATTTCCTTACGATTCGAACTGAAACACTCTGACCGCAAGCGTTTCGTTATCTCAAGGCCTCGCCGTTGATTTTGTGGATCTTGATGCCGGTCACTTGTGGCCCTGTCGTCACAAAATCAATGTCATAAATCCTGCCGTCATCGCTCTTCATGTCGATACACGTTGAGGTGCTGTCGGCGCCGGTACTCTTTTGAGCCCAAACGTGG
>QHOI01000119.1 GCA_003218705.1 Verrucomicrobiota bacterium
GTCACGGGCGTGGTCGTAATCGAAGTAGCCGTGGTAAAGGTGCGTAGCCAGGGCAAGGTGCGCCTCGCCCGAATCTGGTTTCAGGCGAAAAGCGGAATTGAGTGCGGATTTCGCCAGCTCAAGGCGACTCGGCATGTGATCGATCTGCATAAAGTAGAGCTCATCATGTGCCTCAGCCAGCCTGCAATATGCGAGAAGAAAAGCCGGATCTCGCGCGAGCGCCTGATTGAGCAACTCTATGGCTTGGAAATAATCCTTCCCTTGCTCTTTACCTGATTCATACGCGGCCTTGTCGATCAAAGACGTCGCTTGAACATAAAGGTCGTAGGCAACAAGGTCGTTGGTTGGCCACTCTTGCATGGCCACCTTTTCGCGAGCTGAAACTTTGGCTCTAAGTCGATTTGCGATTGACTGCGCCACTTCGGTTTCAATGGCGAAGACGTCATTCAAATCCCGGTCGTATTCCTCGGCCCAGATACCCGCGTTGGTGTGAGCGTCCACCAACTGCGCGTTTACGTGCACTTTCCTGCCAGAACGCCGCACCGTTCCCTCCAGCACATGGGAGACACGCAGCGCATCGCCGATCTCGCGCACATCCTGTTTACCGCGATATTGCATGACGCTGGTGCGGCTGATTACCTTCAGGTCGGCAATTTTCGCCAGTTTGATCAAAATGTCGTCCTGGACGCCGTCGGCAAAGAACGCGTGCTCTTTGTCATCGCTTAGATTTTCAAAGGGCAGAACGGCGATCGATTTTTCGGGCAACGGCGCCAACGTGGACGTTGATGACGCGATGTTGCTCGCAGAGGCAGACGTTATTTTTTGACGATTTAGCCGGACCATGAAGAGCGTTGCCGCGGCGGCAATGGCCACGACCCCGATTAACGCCGTCAGTTTGTAAAAAACGCCGATCCGATGAGCAACCTTCCGGCGGCAAGATTCCAAGGCTTCCATTAATTCCCGTGCCGATGCGGGCCGCTGAGTCGGATCCAGCGCGAGGGTGCGCCGCAGCATGTCGATTAAAGAAGCGGGGATTTTTCTCTCGGCCAATTGTTCGATCGGCAGATCGGTGCGCTGTTGACGATCACGAATTTCTTCAATCGTCCTGC
This sequence comes from Verrucomicrobiota bacterium, assembly GCA_003218705.1. Taxonomy (GTDB): domain Bacteria; phylum Verrucomicrobiota; class Verrucomicrobiia; order Chthoniobacterales; family UBA10450; genus AV40. Next base: position 1,110 of record QHOI01000119.1, read on the forward strand.
CGGGATATGGCACTTGACCAGTCAGGGAGTACCAAAGCGTGACGCCTAACGAATAAATATCAGACCGCGCATCGGCCGGCGCTCCGCCGAACTGCTCGGGGCTGGCGAAAGAGGGCGTTCCGACGAACCCTCCATGAGTGAGATCGGCTTCGCCTACAGCATTGATGACTTTGGCGAGACCAAAATCGATGACTTTGACTTCCAACTTTACTGTCTCAGTATCGGCCCGAGTGATCATGATATTGCCCGGCTTCAAATCGCGGTGGATCAGACCCTGAGCCGCGGCACCGATTAGCGCTCGCGCCACTTGGCTCGCGATTTCGAGGGCCACTTCTGGCTTGAGCGGACCGTCTCGCCTAACGAGGGCTTCCAAAGTTTCACCCTCGACCAGTTCCATCGCGTAATAGCAGCGATCGATTTCCGGCGAAACGCCGAATTGAAATATGCCGGCCACATTCGGATGTTTTAAGGCCGCAGCCGCCCGCGCCTCGCGCAGAAAACGTTCGCGGACCGCCTGCGAGTTACCAGCCGCGGCCGGGGTCTCGATTACTTTCAACGCCACGGTGCGGTGCAGCACTTTATCCGTCGCGCGATAAGTCACGCCCATCGCGCCGCAACCCAGTTCCCAGAAAGAACCATCTTCGCGCCGCGCGATCTCGAAATCACCGAAGACTAACGAGTCGCGCTCGGCCACGGATTCTTCGACCAACCCATTTAATCCGCCGCGCAACAGACAGGCCAGGCATTCGCCTTTCACATTCAATGACTCGCTGCAGGTCGAACAAATCGCGATGGATGTTGTTAGTGTTTCCATCCGTCTCTTCCTCAACTTGCTGTCAGCACTCGCAACAGTTCGCGCAACTCGCCTTCGACTTCCGCGTCCGTCTCCACCGTGCGTCGAACTTCGGCACGTAACGCTTCCCGGTAACGCGCCCGCAATCTCGTGATGTGGCTGCGCAGGGTCGAGGCTTGCGTCCCCAGCCGGCGGGCAAGATCGACATAAGACGGCAGCGGATCGGCGCTACCCGTGAGGAAGATCCTCAATTCTTGGAAGAGTCTCTCTTTACCTTCAGTTTTGTAATAGCTCGAGAGTTGTTCGAGACTGTCCCTAACGAGTGTCTCCGCCCAGGTCCGCTCGAAAACCCGGTCTTCATTTGTTGCGCTGCTCTGTGTTTGAAACAGTGACTCCGCCTCTTCGGCCTGCTCTTCGTGCAGAGGCAGAAAATCGCGTCCGCCACCGCGCTTGAGCGTCCGTTCGCGGTCGGAAGCGTCTGCGAGGAAATTCTTGAGCGAGGCGAGTAGAAACGATCGGAACTTGCCCTTTTGTCGATCTACCCGCGTGTAGATCTTGTGTTCAATCAGATAAGCGAAAAAGCTCTGCGTCAGGTCCTGCGCATCGTGCACGGAATAGCCGCGGCTGCGCACGAAACCGTAGAGCGGCGCCCAATAAGTCTGGCAAAGTTGAGCCAGCGCCGCCCGCGCGATTTCTGGAGCAGCCTGGCTTTCCCCGGCCGCGATAATCACGCTCCAATGCGTCGGAGCGAAAGGGTCGCTCAACCCGGCGGGGACGGTCTCCGAGAGCGGCTGCACCCCCTCGGACTAGCAAAATTGCTCGAAAAACACAAGCCGCGAAAAACTTACGATTTCGTGCAGCACGGCCTGCGCAATCCCTTTGTAAAGGGAGAACAGTCATCACTTCAACATCAACAGAAAGCTAAAAGAGGATACTAATTATGCGACACAACAAACTTTTTTCTGCGGCAATCGCGCTGTGTGTGATTGCCTTCTTCACGATGGGCTCGGCGCCCTCCGCGTCGGCTTCCACGCCCATACCGGTTACCATCACTGCTACATTTGATTTTTCGAATTTTCCCAATGTATCGGGAACCTTTACCACAACCGGGGCCCTTACAATTTCAGGGCTTGCTACAATGCACGTTGACTTCCTCAATGCTAGTACGACAGCTCATTGCGTGGTTACGTTGATAGCACCAAATGGAACCATCTTTATTGATCAGCAATGTCAATTTGCCAGTCCCACACCTAAGGGAAGGTGGGAGATTGTAAGTGGCACGGGTGCTTATGCGAACCTTAACGGGAACGGGTCACTTACAATGCCGCCGCCTCTTATCGAAGCAATGACAGGGGTTATTTACCAATAATTATAGGATCCTGCACACAGCAGTATTTCGCAATCAGCCGTCACGCTTCGTAGCGCGGCGGCTTTTTGTTTTGCGAAAGAGCACGAGAATAATTGGGCCTTATCTGAACGCCAGTAAGCGCTGCTGATCCGTCTCGGAAAATTCACAAGCGAAAATCCGTGAAATCCGCAGCCTGCCCGCCTCGCCACGCGACGAATCCGTCCGAATGGCGGACGTGGCGGGTAATCCGCGGTTAAAAGTAAGAGATTCCTCCCGCCTTCGCCATAGCTACGGCGCGGCAGGCGGCTCCGCTCGGAATGACAAACTCGTTGAACGTTGGATGTTGAGCGTTGAGCGTCGAGCGTTTAGTTTTTTGGCGATGCGGTTCCGCACTTACAAAAATACCGATCTTAATGTGAGCGAGGTCGGCTTCGGTCTCTGGACGATCTCGACGGGTTGGTGGGGAAATTTCACCGAGGGCGAAGCGATCGCGCTGATGCACAAGGCGTTCGATCTCGGGATTACCTTGTTCGATGCGGCTGATACTTACGGAAACGGCTTGAGCGAAGAGCTGATCGCCAAGGCGTTTCCGAAACAGCGCGGCGAAATTACGATCGCGACCAAGGTCGGTTATGATTTCGTGCACCACGGCGAAGCGCGTGGCCGCGGTCAGCGCGAGATCCCGCAGGATTTTTCGCCGGAAGCGATCGAACGAGCGACGGACGCGGCGTTGAAGCGGTTGAAGACCGACCATGTCGATCTCCTCCAGCTGCATAACATTCGAATGGAACAAGTTTACGATGACGCGCTCTGGAAAACGCTCGAGAAATTAAAATCCTCCGGCAAAGTTCGTTATTACGGCATCGCGCTCGGCCCGGCGATTGGCTGGCTCTACGAAGGGATGAATTGCATTCGCGAACGCGACATCACCAGCGTCCAGCACATTTACAACATGCTCGAGCAGCATCCCGGTCACGCGCTCCACGCTACTGCGACCGAAGCGGGCAAGGACACGATGTTTCTAATTCGCGTAACGCATTCGTCCGGAATGCTAGAGGGAAAATACACTGCCGACACAGTTTTCCCGCCAACCGATCATCGCAGTCATCGTCCGCGCAGCTGGCTGCTCAACGGAATCAAGAAGATCGATAAACTCCGATTTCTCGAAAATTCGGAACGCACGCTGGGCCAGGCGGCGTTGCTCTGGCTGCTCGCGGATAAGCGCGTGGCTTCGACGCTGCCGAACATTTACAACGAAGAACAGCTGATTGAGTTCGCCAAAGCGCCGGATTGCCCGCCCCTGACTGCAGACGAGCTCGCGAAGATCGACAATCTCTATTCGGAAAACTTCGGACTCGAACCCGAGGAGCCGAAGTTCAAAGGAACAATGGAGCTGGCGGGAGCAGCGACATAGAAGGTAAAGCCGCGATGGGTAGCGGCGAGCGAGCTGGGGAAGCGAGCGAGTTTCAATGGAGCTATCGAAAGAAACGGCTGCGGCTTAATCCGAAGCGTCTTCTTCGACGGGTTGAGCGCGGCGAACCTGTTGAGTCGATTCGCGGGTGCTGCGCTTATTCGAAACCGAGCCTTTGTAAATTTCCTGAAAGATGTCCGCGATCATCGGGGCCGCGGTCGTGCCGCCGTGGACTTTGCTGCCAACGTCGCCTTCGTAAACCGCGGCGAAGGCGTACCTCGGTTCCTCCGCGGGCAGGAATCCGGCGAACCAGGCGGCCGTGCGTTCTTTGTTTTTCGGACCCCACTGCGCGGTCCCGGTTTTTCCCGCAACTTCGACGCCATCCAACTGCGCTTCGTGTCCGGTGCCGTTCGAACCGTTGACCACTTCGATCATTCCCGTTCGAATCTGCTCCATCGTCGCCGCAGAAACATCGAGCGAACGTTTTTCACGCAACTCGTAGGCAGTCACGATTTCGTGATCGACCGACTGGACCTGACGGACGAGCCGCGTTTGATAAAATCTGCCGCCGTTGGCGATAATCGCCATCGCCTGCGCCATTTGCAGCGGTGTCGTCTGCGTGTCCCCCTGACCGATCGACAAATTTGCAATGTCGCCGTTGAGCAATTTCCGGCCGTGAGTTGCTTTCATGTATTCGTCGTTCGGGACGCGTCCTTCCGCTTCGCCGCGCAACGGGATCCCGCACTTCGCGCCGAAACCGAGCTTGAGCGCCCACTCGATGATCGGCTCCGCGCCGGTCTTAATGCCGACCTGATAAAACCACGTGTCGCATGACTGAGTAAGCGCCTGGACAAAATTGAGCGCGCCTTGATCGCCTTTTTTCCAATTGTGAAAGGTGAGGTTGCCAATCTGAATTCCAGGGACGCATTGATAAAGATCGTCCGGACGAACGGCGCTGGTCTCGAGCGCCGCGATTCCGACTGCGACCTTGAACGTCGAGCCCGGCGGATAAGCCGAACGGAAAGCACGCGCCAGAAGTGGAATATCCGGATCGTCTTGCAATTGTTTGAATTTTTCCGCCGAGATGGACGGAACAAAAAGGTTCGGATCGTAAGTTGGCCACGAGGCCATTGCCAGAATGTCGCCGTCGGTTGGATCGACAATCACGATGGCGCCGCGTTTGGCTTTCGATTCGAGCGCCTTTTCAGCGAGTTGCTGCAGCCGCAAATCCAACGTCGTAATGACGTTGTTTCCGGGCACAGCCGATTTGATCAGCTTCTCGGAAGTCTTGCGGCCGTCCTTGTCGAACGTGATTTTGTATTCGCCGCGCTTGCCGGTGAGCATTTCGTTGAAGGTTTGCTCAAGCCCGTCGCGTCCTTCCGTTTCCGGCCAAAGCGTTTCATGGTTGTCGATGATACCGTCGAGATTGCGGCCGGTCTTTCCGGTGTAACCGACGATTTGGCCGGCGACTTTTCCGTTCGGATAAGTCCGCACGTAAATCGGACGCACGACCAAAAAATCCCTCGCTCGATCCTCGACCGCTTCGTGCTCTGATTTGCTCAGGTTCTGCGCGATCTCCAGCGGTAGAACTCCACGATTGTGATAATGCCGCAGAATCGCGTCGTCGGAAATTTTGATCGAGCGGCCGATTAATTTCGCCGCCTTGTCGATCTTTTCCCGGGCAAAGGCGACCGCTTTCGTGTCCGTAAAATCGAGCGGCGTCGGAAAACTGATCGCCAGATTGTAGTTGACCTTGTTCTGAGCGAGCGGTAACCCGGTTCGGTCCGTGATTTGGCCGCGCGGCGCCGGGATATCCAGAATGTAAGTCCGCGCAAGCTTCTGCGTCTCAAACGTCGGAATAATTGTCTCCTCATCACTCGTTGGCGGCGGGGTCGGCGACGCAGCCGGCGGCAAGCTCTGGCCAAAAACCAAAGCCGGAAGCAACACGGAAATGAAAAATGCACACGCAGGCTTCATGGCGAGAACGACATCTTCCGTTGCGACACGCCTGCTTTCAATGCCGTTGCAGAAAACGATGCACTTCTTCGGCCAGTTTTGGCCCGATCCCCTCGGTCGCCGCAATTTGCTCGACACTCGCTTTGCGCAAGCGATTGACCGAACCGAATTTTCGCAGAAGCAGGCTTTTCCGGTTCTGACTCACACCCGGGCAATCGTCGAGAATACTTTCGTCGATCCGTTTTTTAAGCAGAAGTTGGTGATAAGCGTTGGCGAAGCGGTGCGCTTCATCGCGGATTCGCTGAAGGAGATGCAACGCGCCTGAGTCTGCCGGCAACTGCAACGGCAGCGCACGACCCGGCCGGTATATCTCCTCGTGCTCTTTCGCCAAACCGATGATTGGCAAATCGTGCAGGCCCAATCGCTGTAATTCCCGACAGGCCGATGAAAGCTGACCTTTGCCGCCATCGACGATGATCAAATCCGGCAAACGAACGGCCACGAACTCGCGCTCGCTTTTATCGGACACGCGGTCTATTGCGTCTGCCGGATTCTCTTGTGAAAACTCCGCAACATCCGGATTTCTTTCGCGCGCTTCGAGAAGCACGCGCGAATAACGCCGCCTGACAACTTCGGCCATGCTCGCGAAATCGTCCTGGCCTTGGACGGTCCGCACTCGATATCGGCGGTAACAATCCTTATCCGGCACGCCATCGCGGAAACAGACCATCGAGGCGACCACGTGCGTGGTGGAAATGTTGGAGATGTCGAAACACTCCATTACCCGCGGCAACCGCGGAAGTTGCAACCCGTCGCCGAGCGCCTGAACATCGGCCAGTGGATCGATCGCGCTCGGGAGCGTTCCGCGGGTGAAACGCCGCACCTGTTTGGTCGTTTGGCGCACGTCGTCAATCATGTTGCGGAGCTCGGCCGCTTTTTCGAACTCCATTTTCTCAGCCGCTTTGCGCATCTGTTCATCCAAGGCGTCGATCATTTCGCGCGAATGACCCTCCAGAAATTCGCAGGCTCGCGCGGCACGTTCGCGATATTGCTCCGCCGTAATTTCGCTCAACCGCACCGGCACCTGATAGGTCGAAGATTTCAGTTCGCGTTCGGTCGGTGCTCCCCGGCCAAACGTGAGCACGCCAAATTTCTTCCGCATCAAGTTCAGAGTCTGGCGTAACGCGCCGGCATCGGCGTAGGGGCCGAAGTAGCGCGCATTATCGTTTTTCTTCAGACGAGTTAGTCGGAAACGCGGCCATTCTTCGGATATGTCGATCTTCACCAGCAAAAACCGTTTGTCGTCGCGAAATGAGATGTTGTAACGCGGGCGGTATTCTTTGATCAGTTTGCCCTCGAGCAACACCGATTCCGCTTCGCTCCGGACGACGTGCGTTTCGAAATCCCAGGTCGCCTCAAGCATGGCGCGCGTTTTCAAATCGGCCTGCGCCAATTTTGATGGCAGAAAATAAGAGCTAACCCGTTTCCGCAGATCCCGCGCTTTGCCGACGTAGATGACGCGATTGAACCGGTCGCGCATCAGGTACACACCCGGTTTATGCGGCACTTCGTGCACTTTCTTTTGCAGATCCGGTTTTTCTTTAGTTGTTCTCATTTACCGAGAAGATCGACAATCGCGCTTCGAGAATTGTAGGGCAAGCGGTCGCCGCGGCGACGTTGCCATCAAGTCAAACGGCAGGCAGAGCGCCCGCCCTACAAAAAACAAGAGATTCTACGCTGCCCGGCGCCGTGGCAGTGCGGACTGGACCATCATGAGCTCGCTCACGTTTTCCGGGGTGAGCAGGCCGACCAATCGTTTCATGCTGTCGAGCACCGGCACCGCCGGACAATTGCATTCCTGCATGATCCGGAACGCTTCTTCGAAGCGCGTCCCTGTCGTCACCGTCGGAATGTCCCGTCGCATGACATCGCCTACCCGAATCGCCGGATCATTTTTGCGCAACGCGGCGATCAAATCGTGGCGCGTCAGGATTCCCGCCACCTTCCCGGCTTCATTGAGCACCGGAAAATCGTGTTGCGACGTGGCGAGCAACGCGTCGACTGCTTCCTCCAAGGTCGCGCTCTCTGGAAGCGAACGAAATTCGCGCACCATCGCGCTCGAAACCGGAAAGCGACGCGAAACATCGCGCATTTGCGCGAGCGCCGCTTCCTGGGATGCGCCGATGTAAACAAACAGCGCGATGAAGAGCAGAAACGGATTCGAAAACAGACCGATGAATCCAAACACAAATGCGCAACCCTGGCCGATGCTGGCGGCGATTTGGGTCGCGCGCGCATAACTCAAGCGCGTCGCGAGCAGTGCACGCAAAACGCGGCCGCCATCCATCGGAAAAGCCGGAAGCAAATTAAAGAGAAGCAGAACAACATTTATTGTCAGGAGGACATCATTCAGGCTGCTTTCTGCCGTCGGCGGATAAACGAACGAGCCGCCAGTAAGCAAAAGACAGAGCGCAATGATCAAGTTCACCGCCGGACCCGCCGCTGCGATGATCAATTCTTGGATCGGCTCTTCCGGCATGCGCTCCAAACGCGCGACCCCGCCGATCGGCAGCAACGTAATATCCGGCGTGTTGATGCCAAAGGCCTTCGCGGCAAAGGCATGACCGAATTCGTGCAAAACGACGCACACAAACAGGAGCACGATCACCAAAATTCCTGAGACGGCTGCGGCCGAACCGCCCTGCGCGTAATAGCCGAGCCCCAACCAAGCGATCAGGAGAAGAAACGTGATGTGAATACGCAATTGGATACCGGCGATACGAATGATGGGAACTGACCAGCTCATGAATCGAATCTCGTTCGGTTTTAAATCGCACGCCAGCGATGTTGAAAACGCCCCGATCACAATTCAGACTGAAACAGAATGGAAGTTGTCGATGTAGCGATTGTCGGCGGCGGGCCTGCCGGTTCCACCTGCGCGGCGTTTTGCGCGGCTGCGGGATTGCGAACGCTCGTTCTCGAGCGCGAAAAATTTCCACGCGAGAAAGTCTGCGGCGATTGCCTTAATCCGGCGTGCTGGCCGGTGCTGGCGCGGCTCGAGTTGGCAGAAGAAATTCGAAATGGGCCGCATGGTGTGGTCAACGCAGTGGAATTCATTGCCATCAGTGGCCAAAAGCTGCGCGTCGACCTTTTCGTCCGTGACGACGGCATGATCAGCGTCAAGCGCAGTTTGTTTGACCATCTTCTCCTCGATCGCGCGCGCACACTCGGGGCTGAAATTCGCAAGGAAGCAACCCTGATCGCGCTCGATCGGACCGCCGCCAAAAATTGGAAGATCGACGTCGTGCGGGAAACGTTCGCCGCGCGAGTGGTAGTCGGAGCGGACGGACGCAATTCCACCGTGGCTCGGTTGCGCAACCTCTTGCCGCGCCCCGAGCGCGAACGGGTTGCATTACAAGCGCACATTCCACTCCCGCGCGACTTCGGAAATCGCATTGTGCTGCAGTTTCTGCCCGAAGGATATTCCGGCCAGGCGCCCGTAAACGATCGTGAACTGAATTTGTGCCTGGTTGGCGCGCCACCAACGATTTCGTCACTGCGGGCGTGGGCCGAACAGGAATTCAAGCTCCCGGCCGATCAGACGTGGCGCACGATCACCCCGCTGACACGCGCGCCAGTTTCAGTCGCGCACGAAAATTTGTTCTTCATTGGAGATGCGGCGCGGGTGGTCGAACCATTTACCGGCGAAGGAATTTATTACGCGGTGCGCTCAGGCGAGCTCGCCGCGAATGCAATCGTAAAAATCCTCCGTGGCGAACAATCGGCGCTCCGCCAATTTGTTCGCGCCCATCGCGCAATGTATCGCGGGCGACTTTGGGTCAATCGACTCGCCCGGAGCGCAGTGTTGTCGCCGAAAACGGCCTCACGTTTTCTCCCGGTCGCGCGATTCAGCCCGACGATCATGCGACTGCTAACGACTAAGATCGTCAGGCCGAACTAAACATCCGCGCGGCCTTGACCGTGTTCGACATCAACATTGCGATTGTCATCGGGCCCACTCCGCCGGGCACTGGCGTGATCGCTTTCGCTTTGGGCGCAACTTCAGCGAAGGCAACATCGCCGACCAGCCGATAGCCACGCTCGGTTGAGGGATCGTCCACGCGATTGATTCCAACATCGATAACAACTGCGCCGTCGCGAACGTGGTCGGCTTTGACGAAGTGCGCGCGTCCGATGGCCGCAATCAAAATGTCAGCCGAGCACGTAATCTCTTCGAGATTTTTGCTCCGCGAATGTGCCACCGTCACGGTCGCATCGCCGCCTTTGGCTTTTTGCATCAGCAAAAGGGCAACCGGTTTCCCGACAATCATGCTTCGTCCGAGAACCACCACGTGCGCGCCGGCGATATCGATCTTGCTTTCGATCAGGAGGCGTTGCACGCCAAGCGGCGTGCACGGCACAAAGCCAGTCGGATCGCCCATCGCCAGCTTGGCCATATTGAGTGGATGAAAACCGTCCACGTCTTTGCGCGGATCGAGCGCGCGCACGATCGCGGCTTCATCGATCTGTTTCGGCGGCGGCGATTGCACAAGAATTCCATGGACCTTGGGATCGCGATTTAATTCTTCGACCCGGTTAAGCAAGTCGCTCTGCGTGGTCGAAGCTGGGAGCTCGAGCTTGACCGAATGCAAGCCAAGCTCGCGACTCATTTTGTCTTTTGAGCGAACGTAGGTCCGCGACGCTGGATTATCGCCGACGAGAACGACCGCAATCCCAGGCGTCACCCCTTTCGATTTCAGGTCGGCAATCTCGCGCCGAAGATCGACATAAACCTTTTCCGCAATCGAGCGGCCGTCGATCAGATTTCCCATGCGGCGAGCTTAAATGAGTCAGCGGCGCTCAACCAGCGACATCATCGCATTTTGGAGACGCAGCCGCTCGCTTTCGAATTCTTCGGGCGTCGATGTCGATCTTATCCGGTGTGACTGGCCGATGATGACGCGCACTCTAGCAAATGGTCGCGGAATGATGAACCTGTCCCAACTTTTCACCCGCCAGCAACTCGAATACTCCATGTTGATCGGAACGATCGGAGCTCCGGTTTTTTGCGCGAGAAAGATAATGCCCGGTCCGAGCTCATAAGCGGGACCACGCGGGCCGTCGGGCGTAATCAAGACATCGTGTCCGGAACTAAGAACGTTGCTCAACTCGAGGAGGGCGGCGGCACCCATTCGTGAGCTCGACCCGCGCACCACGTCAAATCCGAAACGTTGAGTCACGTCCGCGATGAGGTCTCCGTCCCGGCTGGCACTGATTAATCCGGCGCCTGGTCGATCCGGAAAAAATTTCTTGAGAATAAATGAAATCAGCAGGAGGCGATTATGCCAGAGCGCGGCAATGTAATTTCCCGCCACTGGTTTCCCCAAAACATTCGCCCGGTCGTCGATTTCGTAACGGAGCGTGCGCGCCCAAACCTGAAGCAAATAAAATCCAAACGCGATCAGCCATCGCGCCAGCCGACCTTCGATCTTCAAGGTTTCTTGCGCGCGCCGCGGCGTGAAGTTTGATCGGCCCAGCGATAGGCGCGCGAGCTCGGCAGACCGATTTGATCGAGAATCCGCCAGACCACAGTGTCGACAACATCGACAAGTGACGTTGGACGGCTGTAAAAAGATGGAATGGCTGGCAACACCACCGCGCCTGCTTCCAGCAGTGTCACGATGTTGCGCGCGTGGATCAAATTCCAGGGCGTTTCGCGCGGCACGACGATCAATTTGCGGCGCTCTTTCAGAAAAACATCGGCCGCGCGCAAAAGAGCGGTGTCGCTCGAGCCGGAGGCGATTCGGCCGAGAGTCGCCATCGAACAGGGCACGATCACCATGGCGTCAAATCGGGCCGAGCCGCTGACGAACGGAACATTGAGATCGCTCTCGCCATACTGGACGATCCCTTTCGGAATCTTGAAGGCACCCAGTTCCTGTTTGGCGACTTGTTTGGCGTGACCGCTCAGAACCAGATGAATCTCGTGCGCGACGGTGTCGATCTGCTCTAGTAGTCGTTGCAAATAGATCGAACCGCTGGCGCCGGTGGCGGCGATGACAAGTTTCATCGGCGAAGAGTTTGAATTTAATCGGTTAACGGGGCAATAAGATACACGATGGTTAAGAAACTGTTACACACGCGCTACCGGGTGAACGATTTGGAGAAGACGGTGGCGTTTTACAAAGACGTACTCGGACTGCAAGAGACCCGGCGTCATACATCCGGACGGGGATCGCAGCTCGTTTTTTTCAAAGCGCCCGAAAGCGAAGAAGAAATCGAGATCTGCAAATTCGACGAGAGCGGCCCGGTGGTGGTAGGTCCGGATCTGACTCATCTCGCATTTGAAGTGGACGATCTGGAGAAATTCGCACGCGGAGCAGCGGCGAAAGGTTATCCGCTCTCCGATGGTCCTCATAAAACTTCCGGCGGCAGCGCGATCGCCTTTATCGATGCGCCGGAAGGCTACGAAATTGAACTAATCCAGCGCGGCAAGGATTTGTAACGACCGCTTGCGCGCGTTGAATCTTTATCGCTAATTTGCCGCCCATGAAGCGCTGGTATCGAGCCGGTTTTGTCTTCTGCGCGGTTGGACTCGCCGCCCTTTGTCTCGCGGCCGAGCCAGCCGCGATTACGTCAGACGAGGAAAATCCAAACGAGGTTCGGCCGACCGGCGTGCCGCATCGGCAGCATTCGAAATCGAAATCTGCAGCGACTGCAAAGTCGGATTCTGACGGGACATCAAGCGCAACACCGCGACCGCGACGAACGCATCGCAGCACCGCGAAATCGCGCGAATCTGAGGAGCCGATTCCAACACAGACCGTGCCGGGCTCTGTTCCGAAGACCGGCGCGACCTCAGTCATCGTGATCAATGTTAGTAATGGACAAGTGCTCTACGAAAAAAATCCGGACCAAATCCGAGCGCCTGCAAGTACGACCAAGTTGTTAACCGGATTGATCGTGGCTGAAAGCGGCTCCTTGGATCGGCCGGTGACGGTCGCGCAGGTCGACACTTTCGCGGAGCCGGTAAAACTAAATATTAAACCCGGGGATATTTATCAACGGATCGATCTCCTGCGCGCGTTGCTGGTAAAAAGCCCGAATGACGTTGCGCGTTGTTTGGCGCGAGACAATGCCGGCAGCATCGAAGCGTTCGCCGAGAAAATGAACCAGCGCGCAACGGCCCTAGGGGCGACGCATTCACACTTCGTGAACCCGAACGGATTGCCGGACGCAAGGCAATATTCGACCGCGCGCGACTTGTCGACGATCGCGCGGGTGGCGTATGCGAATCCCACAATTCGTTCGATCGTTTGCCTGCCGCAGCTGGTTTTCCGCTACGCCAATGGCCGCACACGTGAATTGGAAAACACCAACAAACTTTTGAAGCGATTGCCCTACTGCAACGGGATGAAGACTGGTTACACCGAGGCCGCCGGGAAATGTTTGATCGCGAGCGGTTCGCGGCCAGGCAAAGACATCATCGTCGTTGTGCTCGGTGATAGTCACTCCGGAGTCTGGCGGGATGCAGGCAATTTGCTCGCATGGGCGCTTTGGAGTCCGTCGGCGGGATGAGCGACATTTTCGCGCGGCAACTTAAAGCTTTGCGCGCGCGCTCGTTAAATCGACATCTACGCTAAATATCCAGCCCGTCGGGGGCGATTGTCGATCTTGACGGCAAACGGCTGATCAATTTTTCCTCAAACGATTACCTCGGGCTAGCGAATGATCCGCAGTTGCGCGAAGCAGCTACCAAAGCGATTGCGGAATTTGGTATAGGCGCGGGCGCGTCTCGATTGATCAGCGGGACGCAATCGCCGCACCTTCGCCTCGAAACCGCGCTCGCGAAATGGAAGGAAACGGAAGCGGCGCTCTGTTTCAGCAGCGGTTACGCGGCAGCGCTCGGAACAATTCCGGCGCTGGTCGATAAAAACGACGTCATCATTCTCGACAAATTGTGTCACGCGTCGCTGATCGACGGCGCGAAATTGAGCGGAGCGACCCTGCGCGTTTTTCCCCACAATCATCTCGGCAAACTGAAGAGCCATCTTGAATGGGCGCGCCAAAAAACTATGCGGCGCGCATTTTGATTATCACTGAATCTGTCTTTTCAATGGACGGCGATCGCGCCCCGTTGCCGGAAATCGTTAAGCTGAAGAAAGACTTCGGCGCCCAGTTATTTCTCGATGAAGCGCACGCTGTCGGAGTGATCGGGCGAAATGGGCGAGGCCTGGCTTTCGAAGAAAACCTGAGCCGGGAAGTCGATGTTCAAATGGGAACGCTTAGCAAAGCGCTCGGCGTGAGCGGCGGCTACATTTGCGGATCGCGAAACATGACTGAGTGGCTCATTAACCGGGCCCGCTCGTTTATTTTTTCGACGGCACCGCCTCCGGCGTTAGCTGCGGCGGCAAGGACGGCGGTCGATTTTCTTTCATCGAAAGAAGGAGAGAAACGACGGCAACGGCTCCGGCGTAACATCGACATCCTGGCGGAAGAGCTTTCGATTCAACCAGCTAGCGCGATTGTTCCTTGGATTATCGGTGACGAGAAAGCGACGCTGGCCGCAGCACAGAATCTTCAAGACAACGGATTTCTTGTCCCGGCAATTCGTTATCCGACGGTGGCTAAAGGCGCGGCGCGATTGCGGATCACGCTTTCAGCGGCGCACGAAGCAACCCAGCTGCGGTCGCTGGCTGGCGCGATAAAACGCCTCCCGAAAAGAGACTGAACGAAACCGATTCGCCGATTACGGAGTGCGCGAGGACGCCCAGTAGCGGAGCAACGGACTCGGCATTAACGCCGGGTTTTGATCGACCGTCGCGGGAGCATCGGCCGGAACATCTTCTGGACCTTCGGCCGGAGGCGCCGGTTCTTCGCCTGGCGTGCCGGGCTCGGTCGCATTGCTCGCGTACTTGGTCATCAGGCGCTGCTCGAGCGTTTGGTTGGCCGTCGTCGTCTGAGAAGTGGTCGAACAAGCTGGGAGGAGCGCGAGGCTAAGCAGGCAGAAAGCGATTTCGATTTTCATTAGACTGTGAAAGGTAGTACTGGTGACGCGTTTATAATTACTATAATCAGCTCGCGAATGGCAAGACTTTTTTACCCTCACAAAAATCGGCCTAAAATTGGCCGCAGCTTCTCTGCCGTCGCCTTCGGCCAGAGCTTCCGTTCCGTCACCAGTGCGCTGTCGAGGGACCGATGATCGGCCCAGCCCGGGTCGGCCGGAATTCGGGGGATCACTTCGAGCAAAACTTTTTTAGCAGCTTCCGCGTTCGCGGTCAGGTGTCCAAAGACCGTCTGGGCCGACACCGGCTCCTCTTCGACCTTCCAACAATCGTAATCGGTGATCATCGCCATCGTGGCCAGAGCGATTTCCGCTTCGCGCGCCAATTTTGCTTCCGGCAAATTCGTCATTCCGATCACGTCAAAGCCATTTCGGCGATTTAATTCGGACTCCGCCCGCGTCGAAAATGCTGGTCCATCCATGTTCACGTAGGTGCCGCCGTTGTGAACGGTAACGCCAACTTTTTTCGCTGACTCGGCCAACAGATTGCGCAACGGGAGACTAATCGGTTCGGCAAAAGAAACGTGTGCGACAATTCCTTCTCCAAAAAACGTGTGGTGGACGCGCAAACTTGTGCGGTCGTAGAATTGCGACGGCAGCAAAATGTCGCGCGGCTTGTATTTTTCCTGCAAACTACCGACGGCGGTGACGGCAATGATCCAGCGCACATTGAGTGAGCGCAGCGCGTAAATATTCGCACGATGATTCAGTTCGTGCGGAAGAATGCGGTGACCTCGGCCGTGTCGCGGCAAAAAATAAACCCGTCGGCCGCTGATGTTTCCGCCGATTAGCGCGTCGGAAGGCGAACCAAACGGCGTCTCGATCTTTTGCTCGGTTGCATCGCGCAATTGCTCCATCTGATACAAACCGCTCCCGCCAATGATGCCGATCGCCGGAATCCCGTCTTTCATTTTGCGTCGCGATTAAATCTGAAAGATTGACGAGTTGGAAAGCGTATAATCGAGATGAAACAAATTCGCCGACTGCTTAAAATTTTCGCGCTGTTCAGTTTCTTATTTTTCGGATCTTGCGAATCCTACGTCTCCACCGGTAGCGCCGGCGCCGCTCGATTCGCCCAAGCGCCGACTGATCGGCCCGGTCTCGGTACAAAATGGGGCGAAACCCGCAGATCGCGTGTTGGCTACGCCAGTTTTCGCCGCGCGGACTCGACCCATCCAGTGGCGACAGCAGCAATTTACTACAATGACGCGGCTGGCATTCGCGCGATGGCCGGCGCGGTGACGTGGCAGCGGCACTGGCCTCTGTTGCCCACAGCGACCGAAAACTTGATTTCAGTCGGTCTCAAAGATCAGAGTGGACGCTTCCTTCCGGGGCTGATCGTGGACGACCGCTGGTTTGTTGTTGGTGAGGAGGGTCGTCGTTACTCAATCGTGGTCCGGAACAAAACGGATCTGCGCCTTGAGATTGTTTTGTCCGTCGACGGCCTCGATGTCCTGGACGGAGGAAAAGCCTCGGTGCGAAAACCTGGTCATGTCATGGCGCCCAAGTCGCAATTGAAGGTTGAAGGCTTTCGACAAAGCACTGAGGCGGTCGCGGCATTTCGTTTCGGACCGGTTCGCGAATCGTACGCCGCCGAGAAATATCGCAACACCCAAAACGTCGGAGTCGTCGGCGTAGCTGTTTTCAATGAATTCGGGACGAATCCGTGGACTGGCGGAGAAGTGCGAAAGCGGTTGAACGCAAATCCATTTCCCGGCCGCTTCGCCACGCCACCGTAAGATCGACATCGCAGCAAAGCCGTAGCGCGGGGCGCGCGCTCGTGTATTATTTCGCCCGCCCATGCCCAAGTTTTTCATTAAAACCTACGGCTGCCAGATGAATGAACGCGACTCGGAACAAGTCGCGCATTCGCTCATCGCCCGCGGCTACGAACGCGCCGACAGCGAGCAGGAAGCGGACGTGGTGCTGCTGAATACCTGCAGCGTTCGCGACATGGCCGATCAAAAGGCGCTCGGCAAAATGGGAATGCTCGGCCGCATCGCCAACGAGCGGCCACACGTTGTTTTTGGTTTTCTTGGCTGCATGGCACAAGTGCGCGGCGCTTCGCTCCTCAAGAATCTGCCGCATGTCGATCTCGTTGTTGGCACGCAAAAGTTTCATCGCGTCGCTGATTATGTGGATGACGCATTGGAAAGAAAATTGACTCGCGCGATGGACGATCCGCGATTTTCAATCGTCGACGTCGATGAGGAACCGGGATCGCAATCCACCATTCGCCATCAACAACTGGCGCCGAAACAGGCGACCGCGTTTGTCTCGATCATGCAAGGATGCAACATGCATTGCACATTTTGCATCGTGCCGCAGACGCGGGGCGCTGAGCGGAGCCGCCCAATCGAGCAGATCG
The DNA here is from genome assembly GCA_003218705.1 of Verrucomicrobiota bacterium. Lineage (GTDB taxonomy): Bacteria > Verrucomicrobiota > Verrucomicrobiia > Chthoniobacterales > UBA10450 > AV40. The sequence continues at coordinate 18,050 of QHOI01000119.1, forward strand.
TCGCCGAAGTCCGCGAGCTTGTTTCACGCGGCGTGAAAGAAGTGACCTTGCTCGGTCAAATCGTAAACCTCTACGGCCGTCACGAGTTTCCGAAGATCGGCAATAAGAGTCCTTTTGTGCAATTGCTCGATGCCGTCCACGAAATCGAGGGTTTGCAGCGTCTTCGCTTCACTTCGCCGCACCCGATCGGATTTCGTAAAGATTTGATCGACGCCTACGGGCGCCTGCCAAAACTGGTCGATCACCTCCACCTGCCAGTGCAATCGGGCTCGAACAGGATTTTGAAGGCGATGCACCGGACTTATACCGCCGAAAAATATGCCGATCTTGTCCGGCAGGTCCGCGATGCGCGAAAGGGAATCGGCATCACGACTGACATCATCGTCGGATTTCCGGGCGAAACGGACGATGATTACCAACAAACCCGCGCTTTGGTCGAAGAAATCAACTTCGATAATGCTTTTGTATTCCGTTACTCGCCCCGGCGCGATACACCGGCGGCTGGAATGGCGGATCAAATCGACGAAAGGATCAAAGAGCGCCGCAATCACCATTTGCTCGAGATCGTGAACGAATCGGCGCGGCGCATTAATGAGCGTCTGGTTGGCCGAACTTTGGAGGTGCTGTGTGAAGGGCCGAGTAAAACCAATCCGTCGCGGCTGATGGGACGCACGCGTACAAACAAAATCGTTCTCTTCGAGGGGCCCGAGGAATTTGTCGGCGTCCTCGTCGATGTTCGAATCGAACGCGCGACGGGATTTAGTCTCTACGGAACGCCGGTGCCAACTGAAAAGCGTGTCGCTACGATCGCCGCATGATTTACGATTTGTCATTACAAACAGGCGGTTTCATTGCCGGGATCGCTTTGGTCCTTCTCAGTCTGCCGGGATTGATCAAGCCCGGGCTGGTGCAAGATTGGCTGAAACGCTTTCCGCGCTCTGGTGTCGGCGGGATTGTCCTTCTGAGTCTGGTCTTGGTTTGGTCGTTCTGGCTCCTGGCCACGATGGAGATGGGGGAATTCTCCAGCTTTCGCCGCCCGCTGATGATCGTTCTTCCGATTGGTTATGTGCTCGTGCTTCGATTCGTGGAAGAATTTCTCGCTGTTCGCGCGCTGGGCATTCTTTGCTTACTCGCGGCCGAGCCTTTATTGGAGGCGGCATTCTTCCGTTACGAAACCGGCCGCTTGTTCCTGACGGTGCTCGCCTACTTGCTCATCGTTGCCGGTCTCTTTTGGGTGACGATGCCATACTTGCTGCGCGACCAGATCAATTGGAGCGCGCGGAGCAACATGCGCTGGCGCACAGTGCACGGTATCGCAGCCGTCTACGGGATTGCGATCCTCGCCTGCGCGTTTACGCAATATTAGTCTCGGCGCATTGAAGCGTATTCTGGTTATCCGCGGCGGTGCGATTGGCGACTTCATTCTCACTCTCCCTATGCTGGCAGCGTTGCGCGAAGCCTATCCGAATGCGGAGATCGAAATTCTTGGCTACAAACACATTGCGGCGCTGGCTGAGGATCGCTTTTATGCCCAACGCGTCCGCTCGATTGAATCGGGGCTGCTCTCGAGATTCTTTGCCAAAGATGCACATCTCCCGGCCGAACTCGCGACCTATTTCGCTGAGTTCGATCTTATCGTCAGCTATCTCTACGATCCCGACCAAATTTTCGAAACGAATCTGCGGCGAAGCAGCGCGCAGGAAGTTGTCTGCGGCCCGGCAAAGATCGAAAATTCTTCACACGCAGCGCGGCAATTGGCGCAGCCAGTCGAAGAGCTTGGCCTGTCAATTTCCAACTTTGCCCCGAAACTTTATCCTTCCAGCGAAGATCGACATCGTGCCCGGGAATTTCTCGCCGGATTGGCGGCTCCGGTCGTTGCGTTTCATCCCGGAAGCGGCAGCGACCAGAAGAACTGGCCGCTGCAGAAGTGGATTGAGCTTGGAAATCATTTACTCAGAAATTTCGATGGTTCGCTCCTGATCATTTCCGGTGAAGCCGACGAAGATCAAACTCGGCAGCTCGAATCGATCTGGCAAAATCCAAGGGTTCGGTTCGCGAAACATTTGCCGTTGCCCGATCTGGCGGCTTTGCTCGAGAGAACGATCTTTGTCGGGCACGACAGCGGCATCTCCCATTTGGCCGCGGCCACCGGCGCAAAATGCATTTTGCTATTCGGCCCGACCGATCCGTCCGTCTGGGCTCCGCTGAATGAAAACGCACGAGTCATCCGCGCGCCGGACAGAGATCTATGCCGTCTCGATGTCGATCTTGTGCGCGCCGCACTCGATCAGGAACTGATGCGCATTGGCATCAGGACATAAAGAAACGGCGTCTGGATTTTCAAAACCCCCGGACTCATCTCGTCGATGAGATCAAGAAAAACTTCGTCCTCGGTCAGATTGCGCAATGGCGCCATTAAGAATTCCGGATTGAAGGCGATCGAAAAATCGCGGCCCTTGTATTGCACCGGGAGCGATTCCTTTGCCTCACCGACTTCAGGAGTGTTGGCCGTGATGTCGATGTTGTTCTTGGCAAAATTAAGCTTGATCGAATTCGATTTTTCGCTGGCCAAAAGCGACACGCGCCGCAGCGAATTCAAAAAGGTCTCGCGCTCGAGGGTGATACGCTCCTTGGCTTCAGCCGGAATGACCTGTTTGTAATTCGGGTAATTGCCTTCGATCAGCTTCGAGACCAACAGCGTCTTGTTTAAATCGAAAGCGATCTGCCCACTGGACACGCTTACCTTCACATCGCTATCATCGGTCAGTAACCGCTGCAATTCGGTCACGGCTTTGGTCGGAACAATGATGTCGGCTTCCTGGCTCCGCGGAATTTCCAATTCGATATCGACCATGGCCAGCCGCCGCCCATCCGTGGCCACGAGTGTGAGCTTGTTCTCCTTCATGCTGAACAGGAGTCCGTTCAACACGTAGCGAGTTTCGTCGGTCGAGATCGCGTAGGACGTTCTTCGCAAACCATCACGCAAATCTTTCTGACGGATCGTGACCACTTTGGCATCTTCGAACTTCGGAAGCGGTGGAAATTCTTCTTCCGGCAATCCGAGAATCTTGAAAAAACTTTGTCCGCTCCGAATCGAAGCGGCATTTTTTCCATCGACATCGATCTGGATTTCACTCGAAGGCAGCTCACGGACGATGTTGAAAAGCCGACGTGCCGGCAGGGTGGTAGCGCCCTCCTTTTCCACTTCTGCTTCAAAACTTCCGCGAACGCCGACATCGAGATCCGTGGTCGTGAGATGCACTTCGCCGTCGGTGGCTTGGAGCAAGACGTTGGAAAGAATCGGCAGCGTCGTGCGCGTGCTGACGACATTTTGGACCTGTTGCAGACCTTCGAGCAGCTTTTCTTTGGTGACGCTAAACTTCATGAGGGCGATTCTGCTTAAGATGTTAGGCGTGCGATCTTATTCGGCAACCGTAATCTCACAGCGCAATTAGCGTTGCAACGCACTGTCGATAAACGAAATCGTCTGCCGAATGCTGTCCTGTTCTTTCATCCGCCTTTTCACTAACTTACACGCGTGCAGGACGGTGCCGTGATCGCGCCCGCCGAAGGCATCGCCGATTTCGTTGAGCGAAGATTTGGTTAATTCGCGAGCCAGATACATCGCCACCTGCCGCGGGAACGCGATGCTGGCCGGCCGGCGTTTGCTCGTCATGTCCGCCAATCGCACATCAAAATGCTCCGCCACGCGCCGCTGAATTTGCTCGATCGTGATCGAAGTGCGCGCCTCCTCCTGCAAAATGTCTTTGAGCAGGTGCTCGATCACTTCACCGGTGAGTTGTTTGCCGCTGAGCGACGCGAACGAGGCGACACGCATCAGCGCGCCCTCCAATCGACGCACATTGCTCCGAATTCGATTCGCTAAAAACTCGAAGGTCTCATCCGGCAGCTTGATCTGCATGCCACGCGCTTTTTTGCGAAGAATCGCAAGTCGCGTCTCAATCGCAGGGGGCTGCAGCTCGGCGGTCAGGCCCCATTCAAAACGCGAGACGAGCCGGTGCTCGAGATTGGCGATCTCCGATGCCGGCCGGTCACTCGAAAGCACGATCTGTTTATGTCCGTCGAAAAGCGTATTGAACGTGTGAAAAAATTCCTCCTGCGAACGTTCCTTGCCGCCCAGAAATTGAATGTCGTCAATGCACAGGAGATCGGCCTGGCGGTAGCGTTTGCGGAATTTGACCAGGTTGTTGTGCTGAATCGCGTCGATGAATTCGTTGATGAAAAGCTCGCTCGAAAGATAAATCACCTTCACGTTTTTCTTTTTCGCGAGCACGTACTGGCCAATCGCCTGCATTAGGTGCGTTTTGCCCAGGCCGACGCCGCCGTAAATAAAAAGCGGGTTATAAGTGCGCGCGGGCGACTGCGCGACCGCGAGACTGGCCGCGTGCGCGATTTCATTATTCGGTCCGATCACAAACGATTCAAATGTGTTGCGCGGATTGAGTCCAAGCGAACTGCCGCTCGCCGGTTTGGTTTCGCGGCCGGATTCGGTTTGTTTTGCGAGACTGATGGCTTCGATTTCTTCAACCGGCGATTCGGAGGAAATGAATTTAATTCCGCGCGGCTCGCCCAATGCCGTCACCACGGCCGCCTGGAGCGCCGCCATGTGGTTACTCTCAATCCAATATTGGTAGATGTTGTTCGGTACGCGAAAACTCAGCGTCTTGTCGGTGGCGCCGACTAATTCGACCGCCGAGAACCAACGCTTGAAAGTGTCCGGGCTAACCTGGGGTTTTAGCGCGGCGGATAACTTTTGCCAAAGCTGGTTACATTTCTCGTCCATAGGGGACTTGTTAACAGTGTTACACAATCGCCATACAGGCGGCTGCACGAGGAACTTCGTGCTTCCGATGAAGGCGAGGCTTCCAGAACGCTGCCGGCATCTGAAGCATTAAAAACTGCAAAAACGGCGAAAAATCACTAAAATACGAGGGGAAAGGGGCACTCAGCTTCCGGGCAATGAAAGGTTGCGAACTAGGATCGACATCTCCTTGATGTTCTCGATTTAACAGGGTTAAGGGCTTACTCATTCTCGGGAATTAATCTTTCTCAGACATGTTCACATCTTATTCACACGACCCTCCCTTTCGCCCCTGCCGCTGGCTTGAGATTAGAAATCAGTTCCAACTGCGACAAGAAAAAATCTGAACTTTATTTTTCTTTTTCGGTCAAAAAAATCTTGACTGAAAAACCAAAACGAGCGTGTCCCTAGGCAACGAAAATCTCACGAAGCGCACACACCTGATCGCATTCTCGAGTGCGGACATTTTCTTTGCTTCAGCACGTTGTTAATGTCTGCTTGCGCCTTTGATTCAACATGTCGCGCGTTCTGATTGCATCCGTTCTGCTGCTCTTCGTCGTTTCAACAACGCGCGGGGCCGAAGAACTGTTGCCCCCTTTTGGATTTCGCTGGAACGATCCGATGTCGCGCGTCGAAGCCGTGCTCAAGGGCGCGAAAGCGACGATTATTTCGCGCGAGAAAAAAGAAAACCGCGAATTCTGGACGGTGGAGGGCTTGGTCCATCCCGGATTGAAGCGAACGCTCTTTACTTTTAAAAGCGGCGCCTTGTTCGGCGTCGAATTGCAATACGAATATCCCGATTGGTCGATTGAACGTTACAACGAGCGTATGGGCGAGATCCGTCGCTACTTTGACGCCAAGTACGGCACCGGAAAATTAGTCTCGCGGACTCGCGACACCGATTCCGACGTCATCCAGACGCTCGTCGGTTATCAATGGACCATCGGCGCGACCATGCTCGAACTGTTTTATTTTTCCGCGCAACACGACGCGCTCGTCTTCCGCACTATCTCAGTCGATTACAAAGCGCTCTGATGCTGTAACCGATGTCGCTGACATCGGCCGCGGCTACAACGTTATAGCGTCGTCTCAGCGACCGCTGTTTGTCGATGTTTTGCGCCGCTCCTGGTTTCTTTCTGCAGACGCTTGAGCGTGCTCGACAAACTTATCTTGGCCGCTGTGCTCATTCGATCAATGAAAAGAATCCCGTTGAGATGATCGACCTCGTGTTGAACCGCCCGCGCCAGAAATCCCGTCGTTTCGATCTCGATCGGTTCACCATCTAAATTTTGGGCCCGCACCGTGATCGATTTTGCCCGTACAATTTCGCCGGTGATTTCCGGAAAGCTTAAACAACCTTCGGTTCCCTTTTCGGTTTCAGCGCCCAAATCAATTTGTGGATTGATCAAGACCAGTGGCATCGCGATTTTTGGATCGATGCTCTCGCCGTTCAACTTCATCGTACTGGGCCGATCCTCGACCTCCGAAACGTCGAGCACCGTGAGTTGAAGCGCTTCGCCGATCTGCTGTGCGGCTAAACCGACGCCATTCGCGGCGTGCATCGTTTCGACCATCTTCTGCGCTAATTCGCGAATGCGAGGATCGATCTTGTCGATGGGTTTACCTTTCGTCCGCAGAATCGGATCGCCGTACTGCAAGATCGACAATCTCATTATTCGCCGCGCGTAAATGCCGGTAAATTCTTCACGCCAGCGAGCTTCAACGCGTCCATGACTTTAACAATTGTCCCGAACGACGCTTTCTTGTCGGCTTGAAGGGCGAGCGTGCTCCGGCGCGTTTCCGATAAATTTTTCACCGCGTCTTCCAGTTCTTCCACTGCCACGGTTTTCCCATCCAATTTGATTTCGTCGTTTTGATCGACGGTCACGATCGCGTGCTCGAGCTCGGCCGGCGCGGTCGTCGCCGTCTTTGATTCCGGCAAATTGATCTGCACTTGAGGCTGTTCCTTTTTGAACGTGGTCGAGACGACGAAGAAAATCAGCAGGATAGTCAGGATGTCGACCAGCGAGACAATGATGATCGAGGGCGCGCGTCGCTTGCGAACTGCAAATTTCACAGATGTCGATCTTCTGTCACGCCATCGGCGCGATTTCCGGGGTCGCGGGCTCCGCCGGCGTCACTGTCTGCGTGGGAACCTGCGTCTTGGCTCGCCCACCGGCGAGCCGGCCGTGGTAACACTTTGAAAGCAGATCCGTCACCAGCGATTCCATTTCCACTGAAAGGACTTCCACTTTTTTCGAAAAATAAACAAACCCGATCAAACTTGGAACGGCGATTCCGAGGCCGAAGACGGTGCAGTTCAGCGCTTCAGAAATTCCGCGTGCGATCAGTTTCGGGTCAGCTGAGCTGGCGCTGACGCCGAGACTGGCGAAAACGTGCACCAAACCGGAGACGGTCCCAATCAGTCCGATCAACGGCGCGATGCCGATGATCACTTCCAGGACGACAAGTCCTTTTTCCAAGCGCACCATCTCGTGACGCGCGCGTGTTTGCACCGTCTCCACGTTTTCCGAGCGCGGCCAGCGCAAATGCGCCAGCGCGACCCGCACGATCCGGGCAAGCGAGGAGGCGTCGTGCTGCACGATGCGAAAAAGCCGTTCTGGATTTGCGCCAGGAGCGAGGCGTTCCATTTCACTCTCGATCGTGAGCGGCAGCACATTTTTTTCCCGCAACGCCAGCGTCCGCAAAATAATCACGGTCAGCGAAACGATTGAGCACACCAGCAAAGGCCACATGAAAATGCCGCCCTTGGTAAAAAATCCGCTTATGGTTTGGAAAACGTCGAGCATGATTCAACGGCCGTCATCGATTGCTAAATGTGGTGAATGAAATTTCTGTTTCCAGACCTTCTGGCGGCAAGGCGTTCGCTACATCTTCTGGGATCGGCGGTAATCGCACCTCCAGGATCGATTGCAGACACACATTCGCGAAAGCTTCATTAGCGTCATTTGCCATCACCTTGAGATTCGTTACTCGACCGCTGCGGTCAATCGCAAAGCTGATGCGTGCCGTCCCGAGGCTGATCAGATCGGTCTTTGCTTCGACGTAGGCGTACCAACGCGAACCAATCGCATCGAAAAGCATTTTTTGATAGCGGCCAAGCGGTGTCCCAATTGCATTGACTGAGGAGGTGCCGCGGTTCGTGATCGATCCGGCCAGACGCGTCTTTTGTTTAAAGGGTTGATAGCTTGACTTCGGCGGCTGCGGAGTGCTCGCAGCGCTGGGACGCGGCGTCGGCGTGGAAGTCAACATCGCAAACTCTTCCGACTTTGAAATCGGGGTGGGCTGTGCGCTCGGTTGCGGCGTCGCCGATTGCTGCGCCACGCTCGGCTGGGGCTGGGCGCCTTCATTCGGCAACGATTCCCGATGCGAATCCAAATCGAGCGTATTCCGATCGACTCCCTGCTGCGACGGCAGCGGCATGCTACCCGTCGGTGCCACTTCGCTCGCCGCGATCGAGTTGGCATTCGATTCAAAAGTCTTTTCTTTCGGCTGCTCGGTTTGCTTCGACTCGTCGTTCGGAACGAACATCGCGTTTTTCGCAGGCGCAGGCGTGGCTAGATCGACAAACGTCAGCTCGACCGGTTTGTCTTCTTCAATCACCGAAAATGGCGAATAAAGTAACCCTCCAAAAACCGCGAGCGAATAGCCGATGAGCAAATGAATACCGAGCGCCGCCAGAAGCGCCCAAAGAATCTTGCGCGCCTCCTTCTTTCTTTCGGCCGCATCGTCCGCCGAATGGCCAATGATGAACTCCGCCGTGGTCATTGAATTCAGAACCAAAACATTATCT